>JANORJ010000376.1:0-5951 GCA_031415255.1 Chitinophagaceae bacterium
ATGAAACGTATTCGTCAACTGAAAACTTGCAACAAAAAGGGATTCATTACAATAGTATGCCGGTAAACGGAACAATTGCTCGTGGCGATATGCCAGCTTATGAATTGCAAAATGATTCAGCGGGGTACGTCAATTCTAAGAGTATCATTAATCCTCTTCCAGCTTTAGATGCCTTACAATTTAAGGAAGCGACAAGATTATACCTGATTAACTGCGGTATATGTCATGGAGAAAAGCTGGATGGTAATGGCCCGTTATGGAAAGATGGTAATGGTCCTTACCCTGCAGCACCAAGAAATCTTTTAACAGATCCTGTTGCTACTATGCCGGAAGGAACAATGTTCCATTCACTTACTTATGGCAAAGGACAAATGGGAGCCTATGCATCACAATTGAGTACAGAACAACGCTGGATGATTATTCATTATATAAAAGAGAAGCAGGCAGCAAGTAAACCAGCTGCCACCACAACAGGAACAACAACTGATACAGCAATGGTAAAGAAGCCTTAATTGTTTTTTGAAGAATTAATAAACGAACACTGATGTCAATAAAGGAAAAGTTTATAGTAACAAAGAGATACAACACCATCTCCATTGCACTTATGTTGCTGGGAGTGATAGCCATTATTGCTTTATACATCAATACACATGGCAGCGGTGGCACCCCTGAAGAAAAGCATATAAAAGATGCTCGGTTCTGGGCAAGCCTTTTGCAAAACAGTGTTTTCTTTTTGCTGGTGGTAAATGCATCTATGTTTTTTATTTGCGCCACTACATTGGCTTGGGGTGGTTGGCAAATGGCTTTTCGTCGTGTGCCAGAAGCTATTTCTGCAGTAGTACCTGTGTTAGGTGTTATTGCATTGGCAATTTTATTAGCTATTTCTTATGGCGACAATCATACCATTTATCATTGGACAGATGCAGAACATGTAAAGCATGATTCTATATTGAATTTTAAGAAAGGATTTTTGAATAAAGGGTTATACACCTTTATGACGGTGTTCACAGTAGTGGCTTGGTCACTCCTCGGCTGGAAAATGAGGAAACTCTCCCGTAGCCTAGATGATAGCCCGATTACTTCAGTAGAAGGAAGAAGAAAATATATACTGAACAATACAGTATGGGCCGCACTTTTTATTGTGGTTTTCTCATTAACCGTTATGTCTTCTATTCCATGGTTGTGGCTGATGAGTATTGATGCGCATTGGTACAGCACCATGTATAGCTGGTACACTTTTGCCAGTACGTTTGTTGCGGGTATGGCCTTGATAGCACTATTTGTCGTGTATTTAAAAAACACCGGCTACTTAGAATATACCAATGACGAACACTTACATGATATTGGTAAGTTCATGTTCGCCTTTTCTGTATTCTGGACTTACCTGTGGTTCTCACAGTTTATGCTTATCTGGTATGCCAACATACCGGAAGAAACTACTTATTTCAAACCTAGGGCACAAGGAGTATATAGCGGAATATTTTGGCTAATGTTTATCATCAATTTCATTGCTCCGTTGTTATTATTAATGAGAAGAGGCGCAAAAAGAAATTATGGTACGGTAACTTTTATGGCCATGTTTATCATTTTTGGCCATTGGTTAGATTTTTACCAAATGGTATTTCCAAGCCCGATGACAGATCCAAAAACAGGTGAAACACATGTGCCAATGATATTGTGGGATTTTGGTGTGGCATTAGGATTTATAGGCGTCATCATGTTTGTTACGGGCAGAGCATTAAGTAAAGCACCGTTGCTGGCAAAGAACCACCCGTTTGTAAAAGAAAGTTTGATTCACCATACGTAATTGGTGCCTGACATTCCGAAGAGTGTCTGACACATAGGTTAAAGATTGAAGAGGTTGTTGATATTTATTATTTGTCCCGAAGGGATTCCTTCGGAAGAATTTATATAAAGTTGTTTTATGCAAACATTTTTCATCGTTGCAATTTTAGGACTGGGGTTTCTGATAACTTTTCAGATAGCCAAGGCCAGTGAATATGTAGCTGTATTGCGGGGCGAAGAAAAAGCCAGAAAGCAAACAAACAAAGTCAATGCGTTTATGCTGCTGGCATTTCTTATCATTGGTTTGATTGGTGTTTACTATTGCAATGAAAAATTGAAAGGAAAAATTCTGGGTGAAGCAGCTTCTGATCACGGTGTGTTGATTGACAGGATGCTTTATATCACAATAGCACTTACCGGCATCGTATTTATCATTACACAAGTCTGTTTATTTTGGTTTTCTTATAAATACCAGGAGTCTGAAACAAGAAAAGCTTACTACTATCCTCACAATAACAAATTAGAATTGATATGGACGGTGATACCGGCTATCGCCTTAACAGTGCTGGTTGGCTTTGGATTGTTTTACTGGTATAAAATAACCGGCAATGCGCCTGAAAAATCTATGATAGTAGAGGTGACGGGAAAACAATTTGGCTGGGAGTTTCGTTACCCTGGTAAAGATGGGGTGTTGGGAAAAAAATATTTTAAGAATGTAAGTCCTGAAAAAAACAATCCTGCTGGTCAGATATGGGAAGACGGATACAATCATGATGATGTTTTTGTGGAGCAGGAAGTCCACCTAGTAGTTAACAAACCAGTGAAATTGGTTATTAATGCAAAAGATGTAATACATGACGTAGGTCTTGCTCATTTTAGAATGAAGATGGATGCTGTGCCTGGTACACCAACCACCATGTGGTTCACTCCAAAATTTACTACCAAAGAAATGATTGAAAAAACGGGTAAGGCAAATTTTGTGTATGAATTATCCTGCGATCAGATGTGCGGAAAAGGACACTATAGTATGCGAGGTGTGGTAGTAGTAGAAACACAAGAAGAGTTTGATGCATATATGGCGGGGCAAAAACCACAATACCTGAAAGCTAACCCGGCTAATGACCCAAGTGCACCAAAAAAGGATACAGCGACAGCTGTTGTGCCTGCTACAGGCGGCCCAACTGCAATGAAAATGAAAAATTAAAACAGATAGCAACAATAGTTGTTACTAAAATAAAAGATTATGAGTGAAGCATTGAATGTACATGCCGGAGTGGCTGACACACATGAGGTACATCATGATGAGCATCATGGCCATCACAAGGAAACATTTGTTTCCAAGTATGTCTTTAGCATGGATCATAAAACCATCGCTAAGCAATTCCTTATTACCGGAATTATCTGGGCTATCATTGGTGGATTGTTCTCCGTGTTATTCAGGTTGCAGTTGGGTTATCCAGAACAAACCTTTCCTATCCTCGAAACTTTTTTTGGCAAATGGGCTAAAGGCGGACAAATTCAACCTGAATTTTATTATGCATTAATTACCATGCACGGAACAGTGCTGGTATTCTTTGTATTAACTGCAGGATTGAGCGGAACATTTGCAAACTTCCTGATACCATTACAAATAGGTGCCCGTGACATGGCTTCGCCATTTTTAAATATGCTTTCCTACTGGTTCTTTTTTATGGCCAGTATTGTAATGATATCCTCATTGTTTATTTCCACCGGACCGGCATCGGGAGGGTGGACGGTGTATCCGCCACTAAGTGCTTTGGGGCAGGCATCATCCGGCTCTAAAACGGGGATGGATTTGTGGATAGTAAGTATGGCATTGTTCGTTGTATCATCACTGCTTGGTGGTTTGAATTATATTACCACTATTCTTAACCAACGTACAAAAGGCATGAGCATGACCAGACTGCCATTAACTATCTGGGCTTTATTCTTTACCGCAGTACTCGGCGTATTATCTTTCCCAGTATTATTATCAGGCTTAATTTTATTATTATTTGATCGTAATCTCGGAACCAGTTTCTACCTGAGTGATATAGTAGTAAATGGCGAAATATTACCGAACGAAGGCGGTAGTGCTATTCTCTTCCAACACTTGTTCTGGTTCCTCGGTCACCCGGAAGTATATATCATTCTATTACCAGCCATGGGAATGGTGTCAGAAATATTATCGGTAAACAGCCGCAAACCCATCTTTGGTTATATGGCGATGTTGGGTTCTTTGTTTGCTATCACCATTCTTGCTTTCTTGGTTTGGGCGCACCATATGTTCGTCACGGGATTGAATCCCTTCCTCGGTTCGATATTCGTACTACTAACACTATTGATTGCGGTGCCGTCGGCTATAAAAGTATTTAACTGGTTAACGACACTGTGGCGGGGCAACATCCGTTTTACTCCGGCTACATTATTTGCAATTGGTTTCGTTAGCTTATTTATATCTGGTGGATTGACAGGTATCTTCCTTGGAAACTCAACGATAGATATTCACCTGCATGATACCATGTTTGTGGTAGCTCACTTCCACATTGTAATGGGAGTAGCATCTTTCTTCGGCATGTTTGCCGGTGTGTATCACTGGTTCCCGAAAATGTTCGGCCGTTATTTGAACAGTACGCTGGGTTATATCCATTTCTGGGTTACTATGATTGGTTCTTATCTTATTTTCTGGCCAATGCACTATCAGGGTCTTGCAGGTATTCCCCGTCGTTACCTCGATAAGAGAGGATGGGTTTCTTTCAATGATTTTCCTGAGCTGGATAAAATGATTACCATCGTTTCTATTATAGTATTTGCAGTTCAGTTGATGTTTGTATTCAACTTTATCTATTCCATTTTTAAAGGAAGAAAAGTAACCAATCAAAATCCTTGGGGTGCCAATACGTTGGAGTGGACAACACCATTGCGTCCTGGTCATGGTAACTGGACTGGTGAAATACCTGAAGTACACCGCTGGGCTTATGATTATGCAAAAGACGGAAGAGAGTTTATTCCGCAAACAGAACCGATTGGTGAGAATGAGAGTAAGCATTAAGCAGAGTCGGGAATTGATAGTCGGGAGTAAGGAGTCAGAGATTTTAAAATATAAAAGTTCTTTTTTTATTTGAAAAGTTTTGATGTTAATCCCGAAGGGATTGAATTTGAATAGCTCCGGGTGAAACCCGGAGAAATAAACAAGACAAATGGGTGCAGAACCCCAATGGGGTTCAACATAAAGAATTGCGGAGAGTGATTTTTTGAAATTGTGGGAGTAGTCGCAAATGCTCATCCGTGTTACTGTTGTACAAGAGTGCGACGCAACGATGATGATAGTAGTACAAAAGCTGGGAACATAAATTTTGTGTTCTTTATATAATAAGCGGAAGCGGATGAAAAGGGTTAAAGATTATTTACAATTAGTAAAGCTTTCGCTGAGTATCATGGTGGTGTTCAGCAGTGTCATTAGTTTTTTGCTGACACAGGGGTCGGAAGATTATGTGCGGAATAAGTGGACGATGATATTATTGCTCTTTGCAGGGGGGATGTTGGTAACAGGCAGTGCCAATGCCATTAACCAGGTAGTTGAAAAAGATACCGATGCGATGATGAAGCGGACAGCAAATCGTCCAATAGCTTCAGGTCGTATGAGTGCAGCAGAAGGATGGGCTTTTGCCATCATCACTGGTGCTCTTGGTGTTTTTATTTTAGGAAATTATTTCAACTGGCTGGCGGCAGGATTGGCAGCGTTTAGTTTGTTTCTCTACGCATTTATTTATACGCCGTTGAAAAAAGTAAATTCAATCGCCGTATTAGTAGGTGCCGTTCCGGGAGCATTGCCTTGTTTGATTGGCTGGGCCGCAGGTGATAATAACTTGGGAACAGGCGGTTGGGTTTTGTTTGCATTTCAGTTCTTTTGGCAGTTTCCCCATTTTTGGGCCATTGCCTGGGTGTCGCACAAAGATTATTCAACAGCAGGGTTTAAGTTGTTGCCGGCAAACGAAGGGCCAACAAAGTTTACAGCGATGCAAACAATTGCTTATTCGCTGTTGCTGGTGCCGGTTACGATAGCACCTTATTATACCGGAATGTGTAATTATAATAATACACAGGGAATAATAAGTTTGATACTAATAGGCATAGCGAATTTGTTTATGATAGGAAGATGTGTA
>JANORJ010000377.1:0-3477 GCA_031415255.1 Chitinophagaceae bacterium
ATCATCTACAATCAAAATATTTGATGCTTGCCCGATGATATTTAATTGTGAATGGGCTACTTGTTCTTTTAATTGTTTTACCAAATCATCAAGGTGTAAAGGCCTTGCTGGAACTGAAGTTTTATTTACAGGCAAAGCAAAAGAAAAAGTACTGCCTTTACCCACTTCACTTTCTACCCATATTCTTCCGCCATGGTGTTCCACAATTTCTTTACAGATAGGAAGACCAAGACCAGTTCCTTTAGGTTTATCGGTCAATGTATCTCCACCTACTTGTTTAAATTGTTCAAACACGGCACCATAATCTCCGGGAGCAATGCCGATACCCGTATCAGTAATGCTGATAATCAGTTCATCTTTTTCCTGATAAGCCCGGCAAGTAATGGAACCTTTGTCGGTGAATTTTACCGAATTGGAAATCAGGTTGATGATTACCTGTATCAGTTTGTCTTTATCGCCGGTAATTTCCGGAAGGTCGGTATCAATTTGTTTGATCAGCTTCAATGCTTTCTGATCGAATAAAGAAGTGGTGGCAGCAATAGCCCTTTCGGCCACTTCGGGCATGGAAACATTTTCCTGGTTCCATTCCATTTTACCTGCTTCTATTTTTGCAAGGTCTAGCACATCATTAATAAGATGAGTAAGCCGTTCACCTTCGGAGATGACTACTTGCAGATTTTCAGAAATCTGGTTGATAGTCTTTCCTGTTTTTGCATCACTTTTATCTACGATAGGAAATATTTTTTCATCCAATCTTTTTCTAATGATTTTGGCAAAGCCTAACACAGAAGTAAGCGGCGTTCTTAGTTCATGACTAACGGTGGAAAGAAATGCACTCTTGGCATCATTGGCTTTTTCAGCGGCTTTACTGGCGGCCTCTGCTTCCATCTTCGCCAGTTTTACATCTTCAAAAAGTGTAGCATTGTTTAAGGCCACACCCACAGATGAAGCAATAGTTGTTAAAAGCCGGAGGTCATTTTCATTAAACCGGTTTTCAAGTTCTGTGCTTTGTACACTGAGTACTCCTAAGTTTTCATCACCAACAGGAATTGGTACTCCGAGATAAGAAGCAGAAGGAATACCTATCTTTTGAATACCGAGTTGTTCTGTTAATTCACCTACATCTTTATTGATTAGTAATGGTTCGCCGGTAAGAATAATTTTAGAAGTAAGCCCTTCCCCTAATTTCATGGGTGCCATGTTATCACCAAACTGGTAAGGGAAATAAATGATCTTGTCTTTTTGATTTAATAAAGCGAGGTAAACAATATTGGCCTTGAATAAATTTTTCAACTGGTCGCCTACCATCTTAATCAAATCATCAGTATTTAATTGTGACGCTAATCCTTTACTGATACTATTAACGGTACTTAATTCGGTAGCTCTTTGTTTTGATTCTGCCAGTAAGTGATTGGTTTCATCAAAGAGTCTTGCATTTTCCAGCGCCACACTCATACTGTTGGTGAGGGTGGTTAACAATCTCATGTCAGCTTCGCTGAACGCATTTTCTTTTTCTACATTCTGTAAGCTCACCGATCCTTTTACCACATCTCCTACAATCATTGGAACAAAAACAGCTGATTTGGGTGGCAATCCTTTTGTTACACCGGCGCCACCATGTTGCTTGGCGGTTTCTGAATAATCTTTATTAACAAGTAAAGAGTGCTTTGTTTTTACCAGTAACTGGTTAGCCCAGTTAAAAGGCCGGGGTTTACTATAAACTCTATCACCTTTTTCAATTGCAAACTGCCATTCTTCATTTCCTGATTTATGATCGAATGTGCGGATGATAACGGTTTGGGTATCGAAGAGTTCGCAGATGCGGTTTCCTACCAGATCGTAAATAGCTCTCATATCCATTTCCCTAACCAATCCTTCTTGTACACTATTAATAACGGCAAGTTCTGCTTTGTGCTGTTCCGTTTCTTTAAGGAGGTGAGTGGTTTCATCAAATAACCTTGCATTTTCTAGTGCTACACTCATACTATTGGTAAGAGTGGTCAATAATCGCAGATCAGATTCAGTAAAAGCATTTTCCTTATCTACATTCTGCAAACTGATAGAACCTTTTACTGTATCACCAACCAGCATGGGAACAAAAACAGCTGATTTGGGTGGATGCCCTTTGGTAACACCGGTACCACCAAACTTTTTAGAAGTTTCCAGGTAGTTATCATTGATATGTATAGCCTTGCGGTCAAGAATAAGATGCTTGCTTGCCCAGATGAAAGGTTGTGAATCAACAATCATCCGTACTCCCTTTTCAATGGCATAATGAAAATGCTCTATTCCCGTTGTCTGATCAAAAGTGCGGATCACTAATGTTTGTGTATCGGGGAACAACTCACATAAACGATCGCCTACGAGGTTATAAATACCCTGCATATCCAGTTCTTTAGCCAAACCATCCTGCACACTATTAATAACAGCCAACTCAGCCGTACGCTGTTCCGTTTCTTTTAGCAAGCGATTAGTTTCATCAAAGAGCCTTGCATTTTCCAATGCTACACTCATACTGTTCGAGAGGGTAGTTAATAACCGGAGATCAGATTCTGTAAATGCATTTTCCCTATCCACATTTTGCAGGCTGATAGAACCTTTTACCACATCTCCTAACATCATGGGTACAAAAAGAGCCGATCTGGGTGGTTGACCTTTTGTAACAGGTGCGCCACCATATTTTTTTGATATTTCGACATAGTTATCATTTATGAGTAATGATTCTTTAGAAGCAATAAGCTGTCTGTTAGCCCACATAAATGGGCGGGGTTCGCTGTATATACGTTCCCCTTTTTCAATTGCATAACTTAAGTGTTCATTTCCAGCTGCATGGTCAAATGTTCTTATTACAACTACCTGTGCATCGAACAGGTTTCGAATTCGTTCACCAACAAGGTCATAAATACCCTGGATGTCCAATTCTTTGGCCAGGCCTTCCTGTACACTATTAATAACAGCGAGTTCAGCGGTACGTTGTTCGGTTTCTTTTAATAATCTATTAGTCTCATCAAACAATCTTGCGTTTTCCAACGCTACACTCATAGTATTTGCCAATGTTTCCAGCAGGCGAACATCAGCATCACCAAACGCATTGTTTTTATCTACATTCTGCAGGCTTACATAACTGGTCACTTTATTCCCAACAATCAGGGGAACATACAATAATGATTTGGGCATTTCAGTACCCTCGACCACTTTCAAACCGAACTCTTTAAATGCTTGCTCCACATTATCATTGATCAGTATTTTTTGTTTTGTCATGATAAGCTGGTACCGTAACTTATCATAACGCCGGGGTTCGGCATAGTACCGTTCTCCTTTTTCGAAGAGAAAATTAAATTTCTCCGTTCCATGTTCATGGTCGAAGGTGGCAATAACAACAGCCTGCGCATCAAATACATCCCGGATTTTGTTGCCAACCAAATCGTAAATAGCATTCATTTCCAGTTCATGTGCCAATCCTTCCTGCACACTATT
>JANORJ010000378.1:0-4362 GCA_031415255.1 Chitinophagaceae bacterium
GATGATCATTACTGTTTCGCCACCGAGGCTGGCAAAACCACCCACCATGGCTTTATCATCTTTTACATTTCTATCGCCGTACAACTCAATAAAGTTGTCGGTCATATTAGTGATATACTTTAGTGTATAAGGTCTGTCGGGGTGACGGCTCAATTGCACCCGTTGCCAGCTGCTAAGATTTTCGGTAATTTCTTTTCGCTTATCTAATATGCCCTGTTCCAGTTTTAGAATAGTATCGCTAAGATCCAATTTGGTCTTTTCTTGGCGATGTTTCATACTGGCAATCTCATCAATGAGGTCTTTGATGGGCTTTTCAAAATCAAGAAACTGTCTGTTGGCGTCGGTTGGCATAGGCGCTAAAATGAGCGGCTAAATTAAGGATTAAATAATAATGTGAATTTTTCTCCTGAAAGGTTGATTTTCAGTGGATAAATAATGTAAAAACTTTTGGCAGCAAAAGATGACAGGGCTATCTTTGCCGTCCTGAAAATGGCTCGGGTTACGAATTGTTTTTAGGAGTTGGATCGGTAGTTCTCCCGATAGCTATCGGGATAGTTAGATGCCGGGAACTTGAAATAGAATCTTTTGGATCGGTAGTTCAGTTGGTTAGAATGCCGCCCTGTCACGGCGGAGGTCGCGGGTTCGAGTCCCGTCCGGTCCGCATTATTTAAAATGACTGTTGATTTCATGTCATTTTACTGCAACCAAAAAATCCAAAAGACTGCCCCGCTGAGAATTTTCACGGGGTATTTTTTTGCGTTTACATTAACAGATTAAGCTGCCTTTGAGATAAGAAATCCCCAAACCCTGCGTTTAAACAATTATTGGTTAATGTCTGCTTATAAAGCAGGCCTGGTTAAACTGTAGCAATGAAGAAAAAATTCAAAGGTTTCTATCTTATCGTATCATCTTTTGTTATCGCTATACTGCATTTGCCATTTGCATTTGCAAAATCAGCAACGGGTACAAAAATATTTTTTCATCCTCCGGTTGATTCAGCTACAAAAAACACAATGGCCACAGCACCTGTTGCGCCTTCCATAAAATCAGTGTATGACAGCCTACACCTTAGTTTGAAGGGACTCAGCCAGCAAGCATTTGATTTTGCTAAGCAAGGATTGCAGAAACTAGTTGAAGAAGGCAAGCTGTTTAATGATTCAATTATTTCCATTGTTGATTTTAGCCTGCCGAGTAATCAGAAGCGGTTGTTTGTGCTGGATATAAAAAATTACAAAGTTCTATTCAACACATTAGTGGCACATGGAAAAAATACCGGCCGTGAAGTGGCAACTTCATTTTCCAATCAGAATGAATCTTTCAAAAGCAGTCCCGGTTTTTATTTGACAAAAGAAACTTACGAAGGAAAGAATGGCTACTCTTTAAAATTACATGGTCTTGAAAGAGGTATTAATGACAATGCGTTTGAAAGAGGCATTGTTATGCATGGTGCAGGTTATGTATGCGATGCGTATGTAAACTCTCAAGGCTATATAGGCCGCAGTCAGGGTTGCCCAGCGGTTCCGGTAGCGGTAAGCAGGCCAATAATTAATACTATTAAGAACGGCACTTGTTTATTTGTTTATCACCCCTCCTATATCAGCAGGTCATCAGTGCTGAACTAAGCAATTTGTTTATAACTCTCTGGCATCTCCGTTAGTCAATCTTTATCTTTGAGGATTAATAAATTATTATGCTCAAGATTGGCATTATTGGCGTTGGACATTTAGGAAAATTTCACCTTAACAACTGGAAGGAAATTGCCGGAACAGAGCTGGTTGGTTTTTTCGACCCCAATGATGATACAGCAAAAGAAGTTTCAGAAAAATATCAATTACCCCGTTTTGCTGATGCCGATGCGTTGATAGATGCCTGCGATGCAATTGATATTATAGCACCCACCAACTACCATTTTGAGTGGTGCGAAAAAGCCATCAAAAAAGGCAAACATGTTTTTGTAGAAAAGCCATTGGCCAATACGATGGAAGAAGCAAGGCAATTGGTAAAACTGGTAAAAGAATCCGGCATCAAATTTCAGGTGGGGCATGTAGAAAGATTTAATCCTGCTTTTTTGGCGATAAAAAATGTGGCATTGAACCCAATGTTTATTGAAGTGCATCGTCTGGCACAGTTTAACCCAAGAGGGACTGAAGTAAGTGTGATTCTTGATTTGATGATTCATGATATTGACATCATATTAAGCATTGTAAAAAGTGATGTAAAAAATATTTCTGCCAGTGGTGTGGGTGTTATGACGGAGACTCCGGATATTGCCAACGTCCGTATTGAATTTGACAACGGCTGTGTAGCCAATCTTACTAGCAGCCGCATCTCTATGAAAAAGATGCGAAAAATTCGTCTGTTTCAAAAAGATTCTTACATCGGTATTGACTTCCTGAATAAGAAAACAGAAGTAATAAAGCTAAAGGAGCCGCAAGATGCTAATGTATTTGCATTTGACATTGAAACCCCTTCGGGCAAAAAAACAATTGCAATGGCCAATCCGGTGGTGCCCGAAGTAAATGCTATAAAAGAAGAACTTACCGCATTTAAAGATGCTATTTTAAATAATACCAGAACTGTAGTATCTGAAATGGATGGGCTGATGGCCATGGATGTGGCACACCAGATATTAGATAAGATTGGCAACAATGTTATTACCCACTAATGCAGTCTGAAAAAAAAATATCAATTGGCTGGTATGCTGCCATCGACTACTTGACGGCCGCAGCAGCTTGGCTATTTTTTTATTTTTTGCGAAGCAAGATGCAAGATGATGCAGGTGCATATCCCATTAGTGCCGAAGCATGGTTATATATTCTACTGATTGTTCCGGCAGGATGGTTGGCATTATATACTCTTGCCGGCACTTATAATAATCTATATAAAAAATCGAGACTCGAAGAGTTTACCCTCACTTTTGTTTGCACCTTATTAGGAAGCATAGTACTATCCATTGTTTTTGTTTTTAATGACCCGCAAAAAAATTACTCCTACTTTTATATTGCATTTGGCAGCTTAGTGGCTATTCATTTCGCCTTAACATTTTTGGGCAGATGGCTCTTCCTGAATAAAATAAAAAGACAGTTGCTGAATGGGGAAGTATATTTCAACACATTGATGATAGGTAGCCAGGAAAATGCCATCCGTATTTTTAAAGAGACAGAAAAAAATCTGCTTGATGGGGGTTATCGCTACACAGGTTTCATCACACCAGATAATAACAGCAAAAATGGCATTGACAAACTGATTCCAAAACTGGGTACAGGCGATGATTTGGAAAATATCATTGATAGCCATAACATTCAATTAGTAGTGCTGGCAATAGAAAAAACAGAACAGCCATTATTAGAAAACATCATCAACCGCTTAAGCGAAAAAGATGTAGAGATAAAAATTCAACCCAACGCATTGGATATTCTTTCCGGCTCAGTAAAAACGAGTAATGTAATGGGAGCCGCCCTCATTGATTTACAAACAGGTCTGATGCCCGAATGGCAACAAAACATTAAACGGTTAATAGACATAGTTGTTTCTCTAACCGCCACTGCCTTTTTATCGCCATTGATGTTGTATGCAGCCCTTCGGGTAAAATTTTCTTCCAACGGTCCCTTGTTTTATTCGCAGGAAAGAATTGGTTATAAAGGCAAGCCCTTTCGGATGTTTAAATTCAGGTCAATGATAAATGGTGCTGAAAAAGATGGCCCGGCACTTTCATCTGACAATGATCCCCGCATAACCAATTGGGGAAAAGCAATGCGTAAATGGAGAATTGATGAACTACCCCAACTATGGAATATTCTTATTGGAGAAATGAGCCTCGTAGGACCAAGGCCTGAACGCCGCTTTTATATTGACCAGATTTTATCCCGATCTCTTTATTATAAATACCTGCTGAAAGTAAAACCTGGTCTTACCAGCTGGGGTATGGTGCAGTTTGGCTACGCTGAAAATGTGGATGAAATGCTGGAGCGGAGTAAATTTGATTTGTTGTATATCGAAAATATTTCACTGGCACTTGATTTTAAGATAATGATTCATACGCTTCGCATTATTTTTAAGGGCAAGGGTAAATAAGCAGTTGATTGCCTGCAATTGGCAGTTAATCTTTACTTTTGATAAAACTCCAACCTTTTGAGAAGATTCATTTTATTTCTGCTCGTAGCTTTCGGCTTACAGCTAACAGCTTTCTCGCAATACTGGCAGCAACAGGCTAACTACACCATTGACGTTTCCCTGAATGACAAGGAACATACATTAGATGGGTTTGAAAAAATAGCCTACACTAACAATTCTCCGGACACACTCAAATTTATCTGGTTTCATCTCTGGCCCAATGCCTACAAAAACGACAAAACAGCTTTT
>JANORJ010000379.1:0-2694 GCA_031415255.1 Chitinophagaceae bacterium
ACACCTATAGATAAAGATTATCCTGCTGCAACAAAAGATAAAGTAACTTTTAACTCTGAAGGATTGCCCACTGGTATCTATTATGCCCGTTTGCAAAATGGAGTAATGCAAAAAGTGTGGCCGATGTTGAAAGTGAGGTAACTAATAATGCTTTAACTAAAAGAAAAAAACTCTGTCTTGTTTTAAACGAGACAGAGTTTTTTTACGAGTATAATTTTTTGTCAATCAGATTGCCGGTGACCTGCATTCACCCAATCAGTAATTTTTTGTTTATCTACCATTGTTAAAGCGGCATTAGGTGCTTCGGGCATTCGGCTAGGCAGATTATCTACAGCCCTTACCTTTATTCTATCCCAATTGGTTATAATGCTTGCATCAGCATCAAAATTTTTGGTACCGTTCACTGCGCCATTCAGATGGCAGGGGCCGCAATAACCAAGAACGATTTGTTTTACGGCAGCATACTTAGGTCCATAATTTAAAATAGTAATCTGCGCTGTATCGGTGCAGCCTTTCTGATTTTTTATAGTAACCACATAGTTGCCCGGGGCAAGGTTAGTAAAATACCAGGAGTTTTGGTAGGTGCCGTTATTTAATTTATAGGTAATCGTATCTCCCCGTGGTTCTGTAATGGTAATGGTGCCATTGTTGGTGGTACCAATAGCTTCTGTTTTGGTAGAAAGAACATTATAACTCACCCCAATGCAGGGGTCGGGGGTGGCAGGAGTATCGTTTTTGCTACAGGAATTTATAAGGATTACCGACCCGGCTATTAAGCAATAAAAAATCAGTTTTAGTTTCATAACTGCTTTTGAATAATTAAACACCACCGGGTTTAAAGGAGTGGCCGGTTTGTTTATACAAGATAAAAAAAATATACGGGGAATTGCAGCAGCGGGCAAATTACTTTGGCTCTTATCGCTCATCCTCCTACAAACCCAAAAGGAAAAGTGTAGTTTCCGCTCATCAATAAATTTAATGTAACTATGTTGCATTTATATTATCTTGCGGCCGAATGAGCAATCGTCCGTTCATACTACGTTGTGCAGCTTTCTTTCTGATACTGGTCTTTTCTCAAAAGGCCGGGGCAGGTTTATTTCTGCATAATTTTTTTCATAGCAGTATTGCCAAAAATGAATCAGCAGAACAGCAGCATAAACAAGAGAAAGGTTTCAGTTATGCTTGTACCTGTGTTGACGATTTCTTACTGCCATTTACAACAACAGATGAACCGGTTTATGCTGAACCTGTTCTTGCTTTTGCAACTCCGCTAACTTTTTTTGAAGAGCCTATACCTTTTTATTCTTCCGTTCTTTACTTCCTTCGGGGGCCGCCTGCTGCCACCGCTTAATAATTCCTGATCTGCCTTCGGCATGGTCTGGAAGATTTTTTCTATCTCAATTATTTTAAGAACAAAAACATGTTGCATATATTTTGCAACAGCAGGCTAACAACATGAAAAATATTTTCTTCTCTTTTGCTGTAGTAGTTACAACAACTTTTACTGCAACTGCTCAAAATAATTTAACACCCATTACTGAAGTAAAAACTGTTGAACGGGTTATAAAAGTAACGCTGACAGGAAAAATAATGGATGCAAAAACTGGTGAGCTTTTGCCCGGCGCTTCTGTTTATTTTGCTGATGATAAAATCGGAACCACAGCTGATGCCAATGGAAAATATAGTTTAAGTAATATTCCTTCCGGTCACCATGTTATTGAAATATCCTATTCCGGTTATGCCACATTGGTGGAGCATATTGAAATCAACAATGATATGGAAAAGGATTTCAAACTTTCATCTGTCATTGTAGAAAACCAAGGTGTGATTGTAACTGGTGTATCTGGTGCCACTAGCATTCGTAAAGCACCGGTGCCAGTAACATCTATCCGCAAGGCTGCATTATTACAATCCTCCTCCACTAATATTATTGATGCACTGAGTCATGTGCCGGGAGTGTCACAACTTTCTACCGGCCCTGCTATTTCAAAACCATTTATCCGTGGTTTGGGATATAACCGGGTGGTGGTAGTAAATGAAGGTGTGCGGCAGGAAGGACAGCAATGGGGTGATGAGCATGGAGTGGAAATTGATGAACTAAGTGTGGTTAGGGTGGAAGTGCTAAAAGGCCCTGCTTCATTAATGTATGGGAGCGATGCACTGGCTGGTGTAATCAATTTTATAACCAACACACCAGTGGCCGAAGGAGTGATAAAAGGAAACTTGTTATCAAATTATCAAAGTAATAATGGATTGCTGGCGTTGAATGCAAATATAGCAGCCAATAAAAATGGTTTGAACTGGAATTTGTACGGCACTTACAAATCAGCTGGTGATTATAAAAACAGGTATGATGGTAAAGTATTGAACTCACGGTTTAATGAGAAAAATTTCGGCGGTTATATTGGTATCAATAAAAGCTGGGGCTACTCTCATCTTGTCTTCAGCCGGTTTGATCAGCGACTTGGTCTGGTAGAAGGTGACCGAGATAATGCAACAGGTAAATTTATTTTGTTTGCCGGTTCTCCATTAGAAAGAATTGCTACAAATGCTGATTTGGAGTCGAGAGATTTATTTGTTCCTCAACAACGGGTGCAGCATAATAAATTAATTCTCGATAATAATTTTGCTATAAAAAAAAGCCGGTTAAAAATTAATTTGGCGTACCAAAATAACCAGCGGCAGGAATTTGGC
>JANORJ010000380.1:0-4170 GCA_031415255.1 Chitinophagaceae bacterium
CTTACAAAATCGCCATGGGAGAATAAGCTAAAATATTAGCGGAGAATTAATTTTTAACGATAGTGGATATTAATATTTTTAAAAAATGCAGACCGATGGATTGAACTGGTTTAAAATTATTTTTAAAATAATTGAATAAAAATTTGGCACTATCAAAAAAATAAATTCATCTTTGCACCAGCAAAACAAAAAAATGCAACGCAAACTATCACATATTGAAACAATAAATTGGTTTAGTCCAACGGTGGATTATATTAAAACGGGGCATGTATTGCTGCAAGAATAAGTGTAAAAACGAATTCGATAGAATATAGGCCCCGCAAGAGATTGCGGGGTTTTTTATGCCCACATTCACTAATGGTGAGTAAGAGAAATGTACTAATACTCAATTTGGTTTATGTAATTTGAAATGAATTGAATCTATAACATAACAAAAAATACAATTGATAAAGCAAGAGCATCATACACGATTTAGAATAACAATGAATGATCTACTATCATCACTCAGCTGCTATTGGTATATGCAATCGGATAGCAATATTGCGCCCATTGGTAATGAGGACGATAGTAAAAAAATAAGACCGGATTATGTCCATACGTAACTACACCAAAGTGTTTTACAAAAGGAAGCCCGGTCGCATCAAACGACCGGGCTTTTTCTTGTCCGTTGTAGCCTTAACAAAGGTGGGTATGCTGGTAATAAAAATAAAATGAAAGGAGGCAGGTATGAAATTTTTACTGATAGTATTGATTATCCGTTTTTTGATGGAACTGGTAAGCAATAGAAACAAAACGATAAAAGCAGATGATACTGTAGTGGAGAATACAAAAATATTTCATCCATCAGAATATGAATTACGATAAATAATTAGATGCAGAAAGGAGGAAATAAGTGCTCCCTGCCTGTGCCGATGAAAATCGGTATAAGATGCAACAGGGGCACTTTTTCTAAATTAGTAAGAGTTCAAATTTGTCATCGTAATGGAGAGAGTCCGGTTGGTCGAGGAAGCTGTCTTGAAAACAGTTAACTGTAACAGGTTCGGGGGTTCGATTCCCTCTCTCTCCGCCAGATTATTTGGAGAGTTGGCAGAGCGGTATCGCACTGGCTTGCTAAGTCAAGGTTGGGGTAACACCCAGGTAGGTTCGATTCCTACACTCTCCGCTTTAGTTGCCGAAGCTAAGCGATGGCAACAATGTTTGTTGATGAATGAATTCGATAGTGAGGAGATAGTGCTCAGTCAATATTCATCACAAACTAATGGACGAATAGCTTCCCGATAGACATCGGGACAGAGCAGCGGTTTGAAGCACCGTGGTTACAAGTTCGAATCTTGTTTCGTCCACAGAAATGTTTTTAAAATACCCGCAAGGGAAAACAATGGAACAAGAACAACAACAATGGAGAAAATTAAACGGACAACGGATTCAACAACCAATTGAAGACGAAGTGAAAGAGGTATTGATGCGGGAAAGAGAAGCGGGACATGAATTAAAAGTTTGCATTGGTACCGATAGCCAGGTGAAAAGAAAGATTATTGAATTCGCTACCGTTATTGTTTTTATCCGGAAAGGGAAAGGTGGTTTTATGTTCATACACAATGAGACCAGTAAACAAAAGATGAGTATCAAACAACGGATGCTTACGGAAGTGGCCATGAGTATTGACATTGCGTATAAGCTATGCAATATTTTTTCCCGCTACAGTGTGGCTATGGAAGTGCATGCCGACATCAACACCAATCCATCATTTAAAAGTAATGATGCGTTGAAAGAAGCAATGGGCTATATCATGGGAATGGGTTTTGCTTTCAAAGCCAAGCCACATGCCTTTGCCAGCTCCAGTTGTGCGAATAAAGTAGTTCAATAAAATTTTTATGAAAAGTATAGATTATTTAAAACCTTCTTTACAAAAGCGACAAAAGCGCCGTGATAAGCGATTGGATGAAGAGCTAATCGAATGTTACCGTCGTGGTTGGAAAACAAAACAAATGAAGGGCTATAAGAAGAGTGTAAAACGAAACTTGTATGAACATGCAAAGCAAAAGGAAAGCATGAAATTTAAGCATGGTGGAGGTACTCGTTCCTTTAATGATAATCTTGAACCGCTTCAACGATTTTTAACAAGGCGTGCAGGAAAAAACTGGAATAAGGTGCATTCGGAATTGTGTGAGCACTTGAATAAAAGAACGGTGTCTGGATTACATGTCTTTAATCATTTGTATGATTATGTTCATGAAAATGTAGTGATAGAAGGAAAAAAAGTGTATCATTTAAAATGGGGAAAATATAATGAGTTGCGTAGTTCGGAGCGGTTTCCTAAATTTTATATTAATCCAAAAACCGGGCAGTTAATGAAAGCAAAATTGATAACAAATAAAGAATTGAAAAAATTATGGCAAAGTTAAAAATATCAGGAAAAGAATTAAGAGCTATCGGCTTTCCGGAAGGACCGGTGACAAGCGTAGCCATGAATGTGATACAGAAAGAATAGTAAAATGCAAATCACCATCCGTCATCGTTCAGTATATTGTTCAATTCATCGTCATCCGGTTTGGTGTAGCTGCCGGTAAGTATTTCGTAGGCTTCAATAAAGTCGTTGAGTAAAGGATTGTCTTTATGAACAAGAAGTGCATTAAGAATATTGGTATTGCCGGCACGGACGATACGTTTGAGTTGAATAATGGAACCGTCATTATATAATTTAAACCAGTTGGTAAATTTGTGATAACGAGCCTTTTCACGGTTGTCACTGTTATCGCAGATATATACAACAGCATTTTCTTTTTCATGCAGAAATGCTTTAACTATAGTGGTAACAGTTGCAGCAATACGTTTGTCAAGAGGAACTGTAATCGGGTCATCAGGTTTAAAATGTAGTTCAAGATTGAAGCCAAAAACTTTGGGGGCTAATTCGGGATAGTCAGAAAAGGCGGTAGCAAAATCGAAAAAATAGCAATGGTAAATACAACCACTACTGGAAACGAAAGAATATAATCGTTCATTAATTCTTGATATCGGGTACTGTGGCAAATTTAAATCCTGCTTTTTCAAGTTCTTCAAAAGACAAACCTTGCTCCCTGGCGGCACTAAGATATTTACTCATTTCAAGGGCAACGAGCAGTTTTTCTTTGCCAGTGGCCTGTTTAGCTTTCTGCTCAAAGTATTGGGCAGAACGTTTTTCAAATGATGGCTGTAAGGGCTTTTGCATGTAAATAAATTGAACAACAAGGTACAAAATTTTGAAATGAGAAAGTAAAATAAAACTAATTGGCTGTTACTGAAAGTGTAACAGTAAAAACAAAGCAAAATGAGCAAATTAAAAATAACAGGAAAAGAATTAAGAGCTATCGGCTTTCCGGAAGGACCGGTGATAAGCGTAGCCATGCATGTGATGCAAAAAAATTATAAGCATCAGAAGAAGGAGGAAGTGATGGAATTATTAGGAAAAGTACTGGCAAGCCCAGTAGAATATATGAATGATGCAGTGCTGGCATTGATAGCAGAACAATTATTGCCGACCCTTCGACAAGCTCAGGGTGACAATGCAGATGGTGCGGAAATGTCGATGAACAATTCAGGTATTCAATTCAATGTATTCGGACAGGAACATATTGAAGAAGGAGCCATGCACCAGATGTACACTGCTGCAAAATTACCCGTGGCAGTAGCAGGAGCATTGATGCCCGATGCACATAGTGGCTATGGATTACCAATTGGTGGCGTATTAGCAACTGCCAACGCTGTTATTCCGTATGGAGTGGGTGTGGATATTGGTTGCCGTATGTGCTTAAGCATTTTTGATATTGACCCGAAAGAGTTGGTACAAAAGGAAAGCTACTTTGCAAGAGAAATTAATGAAGCTACCTTGTTTGGCAGCGGACAACAATTTGACCATGCCGCTAATCATGAAGTGATGGAGAACGAATTATTTTTTCAATTACCGTTACTGAAAAAAATGCATGGCCGTGTGTGGAAACAATTAGGTTCATCCGGTTCGGGTAATCACTTTGTAGAATTTGGTGTGGTGGAGATAAAAGAAAAAGATGCAGTGCTTGGTATTGTACCAGGAAATTATGTGGGATTATTATCTCATTCCGGTTCCCGTGCATTAGGTGCTAACATCGCCAATCACTATACAAAAATTGCCATCAGCAAAAGACGTTTACCACA
>JANORJ010000381.1:0-3573 GCA_031415255.1 Chitinophagaceae bacterium
CCGGGCTACGACAAAACAAAAAATGATACACTGGCTATGCAAGGCGTACTGCAAACAGAAAATTCGGTAGCCATTTATGCCTATGAGAAATTTCTGAAACCGGTACTGGCAATAACAGATGCAAACAAGAACAACCCCGCCAAACTTAGTGCAGAAGACAGGGAAAAGTTATTAGACTTACTCATTTCACTTTCACTCTTATATATTGAATACCTGTATTTGCGGGTAAACGAGTTGTCAATCGGGGGTAAAATGGTGGAAAGGATACAAGGACTTAGTAAAGGGAATGGATTTGATGCTTCGTTACTAAAAAAGCTTAATACAGAGTTTGGCAGCCGGGCATTGGTAATAAAAATGGCGTTGGATAAAGCAGAGCTGCATCAATTATCATATCCTGTTTTTGATGAAACGAACCTGAATAATCAATAATCCTTACCATGCTCAAGTTTCTGACCAGTCTCACTTTTTTGTATGCTTTCACCATTTCAGTACTACTACTGTATGGGCTGTTGTATTATAAAAGCTTTATAAAGAACGGATATCAGAAACGAAGATTTCCTCTCGTATTTCTGCTTGTTAGCATTGCCTGTTTTTCTTTTTTGTATTTTAATATTCATGCACCGCTGTCTTTGCGGACATTCAGTAATCTTGATCATCACTTTATGCGGTATGATGGGTTTCGGGTGGCTGGCACCATTGAACTGGGCAGAACAGATACCGTAAACTATAAAGTCAATTCTTTCAACCGGTTTGTACTGAGCAAAAAAGATAATCAACTGAATGTAGTGTCAACCTATTCGGAAGAACCATTTTATGCTACTTCAGGCCCACTGGGCTCTGCGAGTAACTTGTATAAATTATTGTCAACAAACTATCCTGCTGCTGGCCATGTCGTATCATTTCAAATTGACTCGGCAGTAGTAAGTCTAAAAGCAATAGCAGACAGCAGTTTTGAATTAACTGTCAATAATACTGTTGTGGGTAGAACCAGTAAATCAATAAAAAAAGGAATTACCAGCTGGAATATTTTGAAGGATAATATTGGCTTCATTAATTCACCCTGGTACACTAATGAGAAATTAATAGCAGCACTTAAAAATATTTTGCTGTTACGAGATGATGTTTCTAAAAACCGATCAGGGCAGTTGAAATATTTTCTCTCGGGTCGTTTGTTTCAGTATGCCAGTGCTATACGATATGATGAAAAGAGTATTCAGCAAAACAATATTGCCTTTCAGTCGGGAGTGGCGGATAATAGCACTATTGCATGGGGTGTTGGCTTTTTAGATAATAATAAAAATCAATTCCGGGTTAATTATCTTGGTGCCGACAGTTTTGCCTTATTAAACCGTTATCCTGTTGCCTATCCGTTGTCAGAGGAAAACAGGGGTGATTGGAATAAACATAGCGTTAATAAATTTCTGGTTTCAGATGCGGGGGACATGCAGCAAATGCCTTCCGTATTTAGTGAAGGTTTTTTATTTGCTCCATTTAATGGCGACAATACAATTGATTTTTCACCAGTATTATTAAGTTATCAGAAGGATAAAGCGAATGCGCCATTGCAATTGCAGGCTAAGTTTATGAATGATGTGTCTGGCCGCTTTCAACGACCTGATGCTACATCGCCTGATAAATTGATTTTGCCTGCAAAATCTTCGGGATTTTCATGGTTGTTTTCTATTCAAAATTCATTTAACTGGAATTTTGGTAGTAGAAGTCTATCAGCCACCACCTGGCAATTATTTTTGTTTGGCGCAATGGGTTTCTTTTTCTTGCTGGTGTTTGCCAGTGCATGGGTAAAGCCTGCCAATAAACTTAGTTGGATCTGGCAGTTGCTAACCTGTGTTACTTTGGTATTACTTACTACTCGTTTCTTTCTATACTGGCGATATAAAAGTTTTCCTCCGTATGAGGGATTAGATTTGCCATCGGCGCAGCAACTTAACAGCTTCTGGAATTTCGGCATCGTCTTATTTGCCACTGTTGCTTTAGCCATAATTTTCGGCTTTAGTTTTTTGAAGCACTTGTATGTAAATATTCGTAAACGTTCAGCCTCATTATTAAAGCAATCTTATCAACAGAATTTTGAAACCAACAGTTTTATCAGCGAGGAAAAAATAACCCTGGCTATCGTCAATAATTCAGTGGTTAAGAAAGTAGGGCTAAGAGTAGCTTATTTTATTTCCTGGTTGCTGATTCTTTTAGCCGGTGGGGGCTTTGCTGCATTTAATAACTTTGACCCCACCACTTGTCGCCACCTTGCCATTGCACTGGTGTTGCTTTATTTTGTATTCATTTTCATTTCCTATAAGTATTCACCATTAGTAGCATCATCTGAAAAAAGCTGGTGGAAAATAAGTACCGATAAGTCTTTCGATATTATTATCAACAACCCAGTAAAGGTGTTGCTATCCGTCAGTTTGCTTGGGTTGTTTGCCTTTGTGGATATTGGTTTCGCTATTGTCTTTCTCAATTTTCTTTTATTTAATGAAGCGTTTCTATGTATTAATTATGCCATTGCCGGATTATCGGCAGGCAGCAAAAAGAACGCATCATTATTTGGAATATTTGGCTTTGCCTATATGTTGTTATTTGTTATTAATCTTGTTTACGGGCCTTACCTCTTTAAATACCTGCTGGAACTTCCGCAATTGCTTTACCTGTTTGGTTATATTTTATTCGCTATTATTTTATCATATACCATAGTCCGCTTATTGTACCGCTTGCCAGCCAGAAAGAAAGCAATTACTGGTTTTACAACCACCGTTATTTTATTTGTACTTGCTTTCCTGTTCTTTCCCAAAGAGAGAATTTTGGATAAAGCAGCTGTTACGAAGTATAGAATTGATGTGATGACAATGCCGGTTGATAAAGCAATCGAAGTCGCCTACAAGGATGGAAAAACGTATGAACCTGTTATCAGGGCGGCGCAAAACCAATGGTTCATCAATACATTTATTTACGAAAAGAATAATCCTGCCGTAAATGCAGCCGGGTTTAATTTACTGCCGCATGCTCCTCAAAATAAAGGAGCTAAATACAATGCACAGGCCACAGACCTTGTAGCCAGCCGTTTTTTTATTGCAGAACATGGAAAATGGTCGGTGTTGCTATATGTATTATTACTTTTAGTGCCAACCACTTTACTTGCATCGTTCTATAAACTTTATCCTGATTTTACTAACCGTATTAATAATAACTATCCAACTATCAACGTTGGGTTTTCATTGCTGAATTATTTATTAATAACTGCTTTGCTGGTAATACTGGCTGCAACAGGCCGTTATATTTTCTTCGGGCAGGATTTGCCGTTTGGAAGTATTCTCAGCAAGCAGTCTATTTTATTTCCTTCTACATTAATTGTAGCAGTAGTACTGTTATTTAAGAATATTCCACTGGAGCTATATCCTAACCGAAAAAAACTTATACCCGGCACTATTGTATTTGTGGGACTTGCTTTATTATTATTCTTAATAAAGCCGGTATTTAATAAGGATAAAGAGTTTGGTGTTGCTGATTTGACAAAAAATATGGATTCATATATCGAATTTCGGCTGCAACCTATATTTG
>JANORJ010000382.1:0-2442 GCA_031415255.1 Chitinophagaceae bacterium
CTCCGCAGACCTTGAAGAAGTAGGTACTGTATTGCAGGTGGGTGATGGTATTGCCCGGGTATATGGATTGGGCAATGTTAGCTATGGTGAGCTGGTAGAAGTTGAAAGTGGTGTAAGAGCTATCGCTTTGAACCTGGAAGAAGATAATGTGGGTGTGGTATTGATGGGTGATAGTCATGGGATCAAAGAAGGTTCAAAAGTAAAACGTACCGGGCAGATTGCTTCTATCAAAGTAGGAGAAGGAATGGTGGGCCGTGTGGTAAATACATTGGGCAATCCTATTGATGGTAAAGGACCAATCACCGGTGAGCTATACGAAATGCCACTGGAAAGAAAAGCACCCGGTGTTATTTTTCGGGAACCGGTAAAAGAACCATTGCAAACCGGTATCAAAGCCATTGATGCGATGATTCCTATCGGTCGTGGACAAAGAGAGTTGGTAATCGGTGACCGTCAAACTGGTAAAACAGCCATTTGTGTAGATACTATCATCAACCAAAGAGAATTTTTTGCTGCAGGTAAACCTGTGTATTGTATATATGTGGCCATTGGTCAGAAAGCCTCTACCATTGCTGGTGTAATGCAAACATTGGCTGATGCTGGTGCCATGCAGTACACTACTATCGTTGCAGCTTCTGCATCAGACCCAGCACCATTGCAGTTCTATGCACCATTTGCAGGTGCTGCAATAGGAGAATTTTTCCGTGACACCGGTCGTCCTGCATTAATTATTTATGATGATCTTTCTAAACAAGCAGTAGCTTATCGTGAGGTATCATTATTATTACGTCGTCCGCCAGGTCGTGAGGCATATCCGGGTGATGTGTTTTATTTGCATAGTCGTTTATTAGAAAGAGCTGCCAAGGTTATCAATAATGATGAGATGGTGAAGAACATGAATGACCTACCAGACTCTATCAAACATCTGGTAAAAGGTGGTGGTTCTTTAACTGCACTTCCAATTATCGAAACACAGGCTGGTGACGTATCAGCTTATATTCCTACCAACGTAATTTCTATTACTGATGGACAGATATTCCTTGAATCGAACTTGTTCCTTTCTGGTATTCGTCCGGCCATTAACGTAGGTATTTCTGTAAGCCGTGTGGGTGGTAATGCACAAATTAAATCCATGAAAAAAGTGGCTGGTACACTAAAACTTGACCAGGCTCTGTACCGTGAGTTAGAAGCCTTCTCAAAATTTGGTGGTGACCTTGATGCTGCAACAAAGAACGTAATTGATAAAGGTGCAAGAAATGTGGAAATATTGAAACAACCACAGTACTCACCTTTTGCCGTAGAAAAACAAGTGGCAATTATCTATCTTGGTACAAACGGTTTATTGAAAAATGTAGCCGTTAAAAGAGTAAAAGAGTTTGAAGAGCATTTCTTAATGGAGATGGACAACAAACTACCCGAAGTAATGGCCGAGTTTAAAAAAGGAAACCTGCCGGAAGATGGTATTAAGAAGATGGTGGAACTGGCAAATGGATTAATACCACAGTATAAGTAATTATATTACGAAATTGATTAATTATAAATCCTGCTGCAAAGCAGGATTTTTCACTTTTGTGTAAGAACATATTTACCGTGTTAGCTTTTAAACATTAAGGCAACAATGCAATATGTACAAAGCACTGATAATTGACGACAACAAAGTAAACAGGGGAGGGTACAATATTTAGGTTAATGGTTGGTCTCAAAAGACCGCCTTCCCCTCGTTAGCCTATATATAAGATATAATCGCTAAAAAATAACCAACCATCTTTGTAAGACGGTTGGTTGTTTTTTTGATTGATAGCCATTCAATGACTAATTCTCCAAAGAAACTGAGTGGCAAACCCAACCTACAATTTTTGGGATGTGTTTTTTATAACTACAAATATTGGTAGAGTATTTCAATCCTACACTTCAAAAGCCATTCTATATCCATCCGAAAATTTCAAAGCAAGTGACTTTTTACTATTTTTTTGGTAGTAAAATCCCTGCTGCATATATTTTGTTCTATTTGTATTATGTTGATTATCATTATATATCGTAGATATACTACAGAAAATACGGAAAATATTACGAAATAATCCGCGAAAAACTTGCAAGTAAAAAACCTACGTATTATGTTTGTGTCAGAATCGAACAATCCCTTAGAAAACGACGAAATCCGACCCCTGAAACAAACTACTCACTAAACGGAGAATTACGCTCCGGTCTGTTTCAACTTATACATATCGGTTTTCATTGCATCTAAAGGAGAAGTTCAAAAAGAACGACCCGTACTACTTTTCTCTTGAACCCTAAAACGAAAACGATGAAAACATTTGTACTTTTTATTGCCGCAACTTTTGCCTTAGTAACAGTTAAAGCTCAATTCACAGAAAATTTTGATGCGACAACTATCAGCAACCTTACTTCTAATTGCTGGATATTGAGTGGTGTGACAACTAC
>JANORJ010000383.1:0-3583 GCA_031415255.1 Chitinophagaceae bacterium
CGCAAACATCATTTGTATGAAAACAATTCAGGATTGTTTGAAGGAACGTATTTTAATTATTGATGGTGCTATGGGCACTATGATACAGCGGCACAAATTATCAGAAACAGATTACCGTGGTGAACGGTTTAAAGATTGGCCTTCGGATGTAAAAGGCAATAACGATTTGCTGAATATCACTCAGCCACAAATCATCACTGGCATTCACAAAGAATATTTAGATGCTGGTGCAGATATTATTGAAACAAACACTTTCAGCAGTACAGTAATTGCCATGGCTGATTATGATATGCAGTCGCTGGCTTACGAACTAAATGTAGCCGCTGCCCATTGTGCTAGAGAAGCAGTAGCCCAATATTACGCAGCTAATCCAAAAACGAAAACTGACAATCCAAAATTTGTTGCTGGAGCAATAGGGCCATTGAATAAAACATTGTCTCTTTCTCCTGATGTAAACAATCCCGGTTTTCGTGCCGTTACGTTTGATGAAGTGGTTGATGCTTATTATGAACAAGTAAAAGGATTGGTGGACGGTGGTGTTGACATTTTATTAATAGAAACAATATTCGACACACTCAATGCAAAGGCTGCAATCTTTGCAATCAAAAAGTATTTCCGTGAAAACGGAGATTTCTCTAAATCCCCCCTTCGGGGGGTGGGGGGGCTTCCCGTAATGATAAGTGGTACTATCACCGATGCATCAGGCAGAACATTGAGCGGACAAACATTAGAAGCATTCTATACATCAGTAATGCATGCAAAGCCAATTAGCATTGGTTTGAATTGTGCATTGGGTGCTAAAGAAATGCGGCCACATATTGAAGAGCTTTCGCATATAGCCAGTTGCTATGTATCTGCTTATCCAAATGCCGGCTTGCCAAATGCCATGGGTGAGTATGATGAAAACCCTGAAGACACCGGGCATTATTTAGAAGATTGGGCTAAGGAAGGTTGGGTAAATATCGTTGGTGGTTGTTGTGGTACTACACCTGACCATATTAAGCATATAGCTGATGCAGTAAAAGGTATGAAGCCAAGACAGCTTCCTGTTGTTGAAAAAGAATTAGTATAACAAATCATGAGTGAAACAATACATATAAGACCTTATTTAAGGCTTTCCGGATTAGAACCATTAGTCATCCGCCCCGAAACGAATTTTGTAAACGTTGGCGAAAGAACCAATGTAACGGGTTCCAAAATGTTTGCCCGTCTTATCAAAGAAAATAAATACGAAGAGGCATTAAGTGTTGCCCGCCAACAAGTGGAGAACGGCGCACAAGTGCTGGATGTAAATATGGATGATGCGCTGCTGGATGGTGTACTAGCCATGACGACTTTTTTAAACCTTGTGCAAAGCGAACCGGACATCGCCAAGATTCCTATCATGATTGATAGTTCGAAATTTGAAATCATAGAAGCAGGATTAAAATGTGTGCAGGGAAAATGTATTGTCAACTCTATCTCCATGAAGGAAGGAGAAGAGAAATTTATTCAGCAGGCCATTATTTGCCAGAGCTATGGTGCATCAGTAATTGTAATGGCATTTGATGAAAAAGGACAGGCGGACACCAAACAACGTAAAGTAGAAATCTGTCACCGGGCTTATAAAATATTAACCGAGCAAGTTGGTTACGACCCGCAGGATATTATTTTCGACCCCAACATTTTTGCCATTGCCACCGGCATGGAAGAGCATAATAATTACGGCGTTGACTTTATAGAAGCTACTGCAGAAATTAAAAAACTGATGCCATTGACCAAAATTAGCGGTGGTGTCAGTAATCTTTCCTTTGCTTTTCGAGGTAATGACCATGTAAGGGAAGCTATGAACAGTGTATTTCTTTATTATGCTATTAAAGAAGGAATGGATATGGGCATTGTAAATGCCGGTCAGTTAGTAGTGTATGATGAAATAGAACCTAAGCTGAAAAAATTATGCGAAGATGTAATTCTGAATCGCAATAATGATAACAACGAAGCCACTGAAAGCCTTATCAGTTTTGCCGAAACAGTAAAAGCAAAAGGTAAAGAGAATATAAAAGACGAAAAATGGAGAGAAGCATCGGTAGAAGAAAGATTAAAACATTCATTGGTGAATGGTATTACCGATTATATTGATATTGACACTGAAGAAGCAAGAGTAAAATATCCAAAACCATTAGATGTGATTGAAGGCCCATTGATGGCGGGCATGAATGTAGTAGGAGATTTATTTGGTGCTGGTAAAATGTTTTTACCGCAAGTAGTTAAGAGTGCAAGGGTAATGAAAAAATCAGTGGCTGTTCTCACACCTTTCATTGAAGCTGAAAAAGAAGAAAGAAAACAAGCACACTTGGCAGCTGGTACGGTAAATGAAGAATTGGCAGGTGCCGCCAAAATTTTATTAGCCACTGTAAAAGGTGATGTACATGATATTGGTAAAAACATTGTAGGTGTTGTGCTGGGTTGTAATGGTTATGATATTATTGACCTCGGTGTAATGGTACCAACTGATAAAATATTAGAAACAGCTGAAAGAGAAAAAGCAGATATCATTGGATTGAGTGGGCTTATCACCCCGTCATTAGATGAAATGGTGCATGTGGCACATGAAATGAAACGTAGGGGAATGAAACAACCGCTATTGATTGGTGGTGCCACCACATCAAGAATGCATACAGCAGTAAAAATTGCACCTCAATATGATAATGGTGTATTGCATGTACTTGATGCATCAAGAAGTGTAACCGTGGCTGGTTCATTATTAAGTCCGGAACAAAAACCGGGGCTGCTTATTGCCACTAAAACAGAATACATAAAGCTGGCAGAAGATTTTGCCAATAAGAAAACGGTTAAACAATATTTATCTTTTGCAGAAGCACAACAGAATAAAGTAAAGATTGATTGGAATAATTATACACCGCCTGTTCCAACTTTTACCGGCGCCAAAATTTTCGAAAACTTTGATTTGGGAGAATTAAGAGAATATATTGATTGGCAACCTTTCTTTATTGCTTGGGAAATGCACGGCAAATTTCCACAAATTTTATCCGACAATGTAGTTGGCGTAGAAGCCACCAAATTATATAACGATGCCAATGCTTTACTGGATAAAATAGTTGGTGAAAAATGGTTGTCGGCAAAAGGAGTTATTGGTTTTTGGGAAGCAACAGCTACCGCAGCAGATACAATTGAAGTAAAGGCTCACCCTTCGACAAGCTCAGTGCCAACCATACAATTAGAATCATTGCGGCAGCAAATTAAAAAAGCTGCTGGTCAGCCAAACATATCACTAAGCGATTTTATAAAGCCGGAAGCAACTCCCAATTCCGGACTATCTACTCCCGACTTCATTGGTGCTTTCTCTGTTACCATACAAGGTATTGAAACGCATATCAAAAAATTTGAAGCAGCGTTGGATGATTATAATAAAATTATGCTACAGGCATTAGCCGACCGTTTAGCTGAAGCCTTTGCCGAAGTATTGCATAAAAAAACAAGAACAGAATTCTGGGGTTATGTAAAAGATGAAACCCTTAGCAATGAAGAATTAATTAAAGAAAATTATGTAGGCATCCGACCGGCACCGGGCTATCCTGCCTGC
>JANORJ010000384.1:0-4870 GCA_031415255.1 Chitinophagaceae bacterium
AAGGTTTGTGTAAATCTAAAATTCCTTCATGCAAGTAATGTTTGTTTACATCACCGCCCAATACTTCATTTGCTTTGCGAATGCCATCATTTAATTCCTGTATAGAACCAATACAAATTTTTTCTTCTCCATCTTCTGTTGACCAGATAGGTAAAGGTGTACCCCAAAATCTGGAACGACTTAAATTCCAATCCACCACATTCTCCAGCCAATTACCAAAGCGACCTTCGCCGGTTGATTTTGGTTTCCAGTTGATGGTTTTATTTAGCTCCACCATCCTTTCTTTTACGGCAGTGGTTTTTATGAACCATGCATCCAACGGGTAATAAAGAATGGGTTTATCTGTTCTCCAGCAATGCGGATAGTTGTGTTCGTATTTTTCAACTTTAAAAGCCCGGTTTTCTTTTTTTAGTTTTACGCTGATGTCAACGTTTACATCAACATAGTCTTTCTCGTCTTTATAATTCTTTACATAACGGTTGCTGAATTCCCCAAGGCCATCTACAAATTTTCCTTGTCTGTCAACCAACACTAACTTATCAAGTTTACCGTATTCATTAATTCCATTAAAATATCCCAGATTATGCTTCTGACCGACTTTAAAGTCATCTGCTCCAAAATCAGGAGCAGTATGAACGATACCAGTACCATCTTCAGTAGTAACAAATTCCCCAGAAATAACTCGAAAAGGTGTGCCATTAATTATTTTCTGATAGGAGTTGGCATCCAAAGGAAGTAATTGCTCATACTTTATTTCACAAAGCTCAGAACCCTGATAATCTGAAAGAATTTTCCATGGAATCAGCTTATCACCCTCTTTGTATGAACTAAAGTCTGCACCCTCACCTTCTGCTTTAAAATATTTGTTCACCAAGGCTCTGGCTAAAATTACATTTATAGGCAGATGTGTATATGGGTTAAAAGTTTTTACCAAAGCATAGCTAACATTTGGATTAACTGTTAAGCCAAGATTAGATGGTAATGTCCACGGAGTTGTCGTCCATGCTAAAAAAAACACTTCGACCGGAGTCGAAAGTGAATCAATAATTTCTTTGGAAACCCTATATACACCAATATTTGACGCCTCTAATGCTTTTGAAAAAATATCATCTAAAGTCTTTCTATTTCCAAAACCATAATTGTCATCAGGTCGTTCCAATTTAAACATTGCAACAGCACTCGTATCCTTCACATCTTTATACGTTCCCGGCTGGTTCAGTTCATGAGAACTCAACCCAGTTCCTGCTGCGGGTGAATAAGGCTGTATGCTTACACTTTCGTACAGCAATCCTTTTTTATATAACTCACTCAGTATCCACCAAAGTGTTTCTATGTATTCGTTTTTGAAAGTGATGTAGGGGTCATTCAAATCAACCCAATAACCCATCTTGCGGGTAATATCATCCCACTTGTCTTTATAGCGCAATACCGCTTCCCGGCATTTCTGGTTGTATTCTTCAACAGATATATTTTTTCCGATATCTTCTTTGGTGATGACTAATTCTTTTTCTACTCCCAATTCAATCGGAAGGCCATGTGTATCCCAACCACCTTTTCTTTTTACCTGGAAACCCTTCATGGTTTTGTAGCGGCACACCAAATCCTTCAAGGTTCTTGAAATAACATGGTGTATGCCGGGCATACCATTGGCACTAGGTGGGCCTTCGTAAAATACAAAAGGCTTAGCCCCTTCCCGCAGGGATACACTTTTCTCAAATGCCTGGTTCTCCGTCCATTTGGCGAGTAGTTCCGCTTCGAAAGCCGGTAGATTTAATCCTGAAAATTCTTTGTATTTCGCTGCCATAGCCGTTTTAAAATGGTGGCGAAGTTACGGAAATAAACAGCCGGTTTAGCCACAGATTAACACAGATTGGCACAGATTACGAATCTGAATATCAGGAAAGCAAGAAAGTGGGTTTGGGCAAAATGATAAAGCCACTCCGTACTAATCGAAATAGCTTATCATTATTCATTAAAAAATATTACCCTCGTTTCACCAATACAGATTCATAAGCAGGATATCCTCTTTCGCTATTCTGCGTAAGTGCAGTAAACCTGATTTTATAGTAATTATTATCTCCGTCCTTAATAATATAATAACGGTCTGTTCTTACAAAAGGTGATACACCCGGGCCACCACCGCTTCGCCAATCAGATACAAAAGCATTCTGTGTAGTTAGAAAAATTTGCGCTGCAATATCTGCCTGATTAAAATCGGCAAAGGCCTTTGTAGCCGTCGTTACTTTTGCAATCTGCACATTCCGGTTAATTATTATTGCATCCTGAAACAGGAAAGGCACTTCACCACCAAAGTTAAATACGTTTGAAAAGTAAGTCCAAGCAAAATCCCATTTTGTTTTCTGTGGTTCGATATTTAATGCACCAGTTTCAAAAGAAACATACTTAAAAAAGTAAGCAGCGTCTTTTGCTATATCAATGCTTGAGAAAGTGGTAGCTGCAATATCAGCATGTTGCAAGGTGTAACCACTCGTTGCATTTCTGATGATACGAATTTTTTTCCATCCTCTTGCGGGAGCAGGTGAACCAACACCGGTACCACGGTTAACTATATATACTTTATTATCAGTAGCCGTTGCAGCAATAGCAGCGATTGCTGATTTAGCTAAATCACCAGAGGGATAATCAATATAAGGTAATGATGTAGTAGTAGGAGCGGTTGAGCTAAACGTTACAGTATTTGAAAAGCCAATTGTATCTGCTGCTGTAACAGCATTCAAATCATTTTTTGCAATTTGTTTGGCCATCATTGCTGTAGATGAATTTAGTGTTACACGAAAATCATCAGCACCGGTATAAAAACCCAAATCCCAAGTGGTACGCAATACAGGAGTTTGCCTGTTTGCACTTAGGTCAACAAATACTTTGTTAGGATAAGTAGAGCCGCCACCATTTACAACCAATGAGGCTGATGCAGCAACCAGTTCTTTAAAAGTAACTTCCAGTTTTTTTGTAGCACCTATGAATATTGGCGCAGCAGAACTGTATAAATCAACTACTAATTTCTCATCGCCGTCAAATAATGCTCCAGCTACTTTTGATACGGTAAATGATGCTTCATTATTTCCGGAAGGCAGCGTAAGGTTCAGCTTACCATTAACTGCTGCAGGTGTAGTAGTATAATCTGTGCCATAGACCAATCCTGTTTCAGTTAAGTTCAATATAACAGGAACATCATTACCTGTAGGCCGCACCAATTTTAATTTTACAGTTATACTGCTGCTGGATTCCTCAACTCCCTGTGAAGCATATTCAAAATATACCAGGTTATCTGCCAATTCTGCTGCATCTCTTTTGCGGCAGCCCGTTACAAACAAAGCAACTATCATCAAAACAGCTATAGTTCGTGTTGTATTCATTGTAAACATTTCGGTTAGTTTTATATTAAGTTTATTTTTTATCCCAGTTAAAAGTTAATCCGGCAAAGAAAGAACGGCCATTAGCGATATTCCTTACACCATCTCCACCGCTGTGTGTGCCGCCGCTTGCATAAGTGCTTGTCACCCTATCCACATCAAAGAGGTTTCTGATGCCAGCATTTAATGAAAAGAGTTTGAACAATTTTTTATTAATGGTAAAATCGGCGATGTGATAACCTGACTGCTGAGTTAGCACTACTTTCTGTGTATTGCTATTGATAGCATAGTAAGGTTTTTTACCAGTGAATTTGTAAAACAGATTAGCATCTAAACCAATTTTTGAAAATTTATAGCTAACTGTAGAATTTACTTCTGCTGACCATTGCAGTTGTGGCAGTTCACTATCAGCTTCTGCATAAGCATTATAAAACCCTGTGTAACCAGCACCCATTGAAATATTCCATTGTTTGTGTTTAATACTAGTTGCTAATGTGGCTCCGGCTGTTTTACTGTTTGATACGTTAGTAAGAATAAATATCGCTGGATTGTTTACATCGATAGCATAATCAATCAGGTTCTTTACATTATTATAAAATCCGCCAAGTATGGTTGAATAAACTACTTCATCAGCACTCACTTTTTTCCAGGTTAATGAGCCATTGAAGCTATGTGATGTTTCTGCTTTTAAATCCGGATTACCTACAATCTGGTGATTGGCATCGAAGAAATTGAAATACAATTCTCTTAATGATGGAGAACGAAAACCTCTTGCATACGATAAACGTAAATCAAGATTACTTGCCAATACAAATTTTGTATTGATAGAAGGAATTACCGGCGGCGCATCATACACTGAGTTTTTAATAACTCTGATTCCCGGACGAATACTAATTTTTGATGAAGGTGTAATTTCTGATGTAAGGAAAAAAGCATAATCGTTCACTTCATTGTTTCCTTCTTTTAACCGTTGGCCTTTACCACTTTCTAAATTAACATCAACACCGGGCTGAAAAGAAACAAAGGAAGACAGTTTATAAAATGCTGTACCCCGGAAGGTGAATCCTTTTATTTCATCAAGACTTTGATTTACTGGAGCTGCTATTGTAACCTGCTTTGTATTCTGACTTACATTAGTTGAATATACCTGCCTGCTGTAATCAGTATAAGCAGCCTGTGCTTGAAAAGATAAATTATTGTTGACTGCATAAGAACCTTGCAACTGTTGCATTACCCTGCGACTAAGGTATTCCTGATCTAATGCTAACCTATCATTTGCTTCAGGATAAGAAATAATAAAATTGCTGGGGTTGTAAATAATTTCATCCAAACCATCAAAACGGTAACGGAGATTTAATTTTCCATACTTATAACCTATAAACCCATTGGCCAATAACTGGTCTTTATTGTGCCAAACCAACTCTCTATCAACAGCCGTGTCTTTCCATCCACCAAAATAGTTATGACCAACGCCACCACCTATCTCCCATCTTTTG
>JANORJ010000385.1:0-1516 GCA_031415255.1 Chitinophagaceae bacterium
TGGCATTAAATTCTTTACGGTTTTTTGGTCAAGTATATAAAATATCCTGATATATGACAGAGGCTACAGATGGTATGTTTACTGGGTTAGCTGTTTTGGCTGTTGTTGCTATTGTGGTGATAATCCTTTGGTTGAAGTGGATGTTTAGTTCACAAACCCCAAAGAATAAAGACCTGCAAAACCGAGAATAATTTCAAACTGAGACACTACCGTTTTTTCAGACTTCTTTCATCTTACCTCATACTTCGTATCTTCCCCTAAATTTTATCCATGAGATTGATTGCAGCCTTTCTTAAGCTGGTGCGACTGCCCAATCTCTTCTTTATGGCACTAACCCAAGTGCTTTTTCAATTCTGCATTTATCACACTTTATATAAAGACTCAGTTCCACCAAATGATTTGCTGCATTTCATTTTATTAGTTTTTGCTTCATTATTTATCGCAGCTGCCGGTTATATCATCAATGATTATTTTGATATTAATATTGACGAAGTAAATAAGCCACATAAAATGGTGGTGGACAAACTGATTAGCCGTCGTTGGGCTATTGCCTGGCATTTTATGCTTAGTACAAGTGGTATTATATTTACTATACTTGCTGTTCCTTTTGCACAAAAATGGTATTTGATACTGGCCAATATTCTTTGTGTGGCTTTGCTATGGTTTTATTCCACCAATTTCAAAAAGAGTTTGTTGACAGGGAACATCGTTATTTCATTATTAACCTCCTGGACAATCCTTATTATCTTTTTTTCGAAATTTGATTTGACAGATGCTTTTGGTGCAGGCAACACCATTAATCATAAGTTTTTCAGACTGGCGATATTATATGCTGGCTTCGCATTTATCGTTTCATTAATCAGAGAGGCCATTAAAGACATGGAAGATATGACTGGTGATGCCAGGTATGGTTGCCGCACCATGCCAATTGTGTGGGGAGTAAATGCAACTAAGGTGTATGTGGCGGTATGGATGATTGTGTTGATTGCCGCACTTGTTATTCTGGAAGTGTATGTGCTGCAGTTTAAATGGTGGTTGGCAATAGCTTACAGCGTTCCTGCAATAATATTTCCACTGGTAGTGATTTTATCTAAGTTGAGAAAAAGTGTTAGCCCTGCACATTTTCATAAGCTGAGTACGATAATGAAAATGGTTATGCTGGCCGGTATTCTATCCATGTTTTTTTTCTATTATTATTTATGAATAAAATAATCCTTGCTTCGCAATCGCCCCGCCGCAAGCAATTGCTTGAATGGGCCGAAGTTCCTTTTGAAATAGTAGTGAAGGAAACAGATGAACGTTTTCCCCCTGGGTTACAGCCTGATGAAGTAGCTGTTTATATTGCCCGCAACAAAGCATTAGCTGTGCAGCAGCAAATAAGCAGTGACGAAGTGATTTTAGCAGCTGATACTATTGTAGTACTGGGTCATAATATCATCGGGAAACCAGTTCATCGGGAAGATGCCGTAAGTATTCTGTTAGCATTGTCGGGTTCAACACATAAAGTGATAACAGG
>JANORJ010000386.1:0-3882 GCA_031415255.1 Chitinophagaceae bacterium
GTTGATGGCGACCCATTAAAAGATGCAACGATTTTTGGGAAAGTAGTTTTTGTAATGAAGGATGGGGTTGTGTATAAGCAGTAAAATAATTTATATGCTATGTGTATATGTTCAATAATTTCTAGAATGATAAAATCTATACTTACGATTTTATTTCTGTTCATTGTGTCAAATTGCTTTTCTCAAGTGAATGACACTCTCAAAAAGCAGAGTAATAGTAAATCAGAATTTGTTTCTTTTATCACCAAACTTGATATTGCGAATGCGACCAAAGATGGAATTTATCTAAACGGATATGTCGTAAATATTAGCTACGAAAAAGCAAAAAAACTTAATGGCAAGAAAATAAAAGTAACTGGAATAGTAACAATCATAAAAGGTGTTAAAAATTTACCTGATAACGAAATTCAACAAGGCAGAAAAGAAGACACTAAACATATCTTATCCCCTAAAATTAAAATTATTAAAGCATGATGATACCCCTTTTAAAAAGGGAACCCTAAAACTTCAGTTATATGCCGAATAGAATTACTGAACGATGAATAGTGCGACCCTTCGTTACACCTTTGCTCTGCGAAACTTTCAGTTTCGCATTTTTATTCTTTCGCCTTCGACGATATGCGCAATAGAATTACCGAACGATGCAGTTTGATTATTGTTTCCTTCCACTGGAAGAAAACAATAACTGAACAAGTTCGCAACGAAGATGATAGTAGCACTACAGCTTGGTAAATAATAAAATCAATCCTTTGCAATCTTCTTATAACTCTTCACAATCTCATTGCTGTTGATGGTGACCCATTAAAAGATGCAACGATTTTGGGAAGGTGGTTTTTGTGATGAAGGATGGAGTGGTGTATAAAAATTAATATCAGCATTGAATCCATAAAAAGACCGGGGAGATAAACTCAACCCCGGTCTTAAAAAAAATCTTCCGCCATTTACATTTTGGTACAATCATCAGTACAGGTGTGGCCAACATCTCCATGTGCATAGGTATGTTGTCCATCTTTGCAAGTGGCAACACATACATGAGCTGTACCACACATATCTGTACAGGTATGGCCCACTTCGTTATGGACATAAGCATGTTTGCCATCTTTACATTCAGCACCACATGAATGGGCTTTTACTAATGATGCAGTTTGTGCTTCGGCTGGTTTTGCAAGGTCTTCAACTTTTGTGTCAGATTTTGCATCAGCTTTGTCACCTTTTTTTTCATTGTTGCAGGCTACAAAAGTCAATCCTGCAAAAAGTACCATCAAGGAAAGTAATTTTTTCATACTCAAAAAATTTAGTTCCTATAAAAATAAATTGATTGTTTTGGCCTGTAAAATTGATTTTTGCAGCGCTATTGCAAAATCAATCCTTCGCTATCTTCTTATAACTAGTCACTATCCCTCTTATCAACGAAGAACTAAATCCCTGGTGTTCCATTTCATTCAACCCGGCAATGGTGCAGCCCTTTGGTGTGGTTACTTTATCAATCTCCTGTTCGGGGTGAGTATTTTTTTGTAATAATAATTCTGCTGCGCCTTTTACGGTTTGTGCAGCAATCAATGAAGCAGTAGTAGCATCAAAACCAATTTCAATACCGCCCTGTATGTTGGCACGGATGTATCGCATGGCATACGCAGTGCCACAAGCACCTAATATGGTGGCGGCATCCATCAACTTTTCATCTATCATTACTGTTTTGCCCAACTGGTCAAAGAGTTGTTGTATATAATTTAATTGTGAAGAAGAAGCACCGGAATGTGTGAGACAGGTCATACTTTGTTGTATGGCAATGGCAGTATTCGGCATCGCCCTGATAACAGGCACTGGCTTACCAATAGCCTGCTGTAGTTGTTCTATCCATGCACCCGTGATGACAGACACCACCACATGTTTTTTAGGATTAAATACCGCTTTCAATTCTTTAACTATATCAGCATAGTTATATGGTTTAACGGCCAATATAATTATCTCGCTGTCCCTCACTGCTTTTTTATTATCACTATGCACCATGCAGCCTCTTTCCGCAAAGCGGCTGAGCGATGAAAGGTTGCGTCGGGTAATAGTTATTTTAACCGGGCGGCTAAACTCACTTTGAATTAATACATCGGCAATGGCAGCACCAAGATTTCCGCCACCGATTATTGCAATTTTCCTGCTCATATTATCAATTTTTGTAAAGATAAGAATGCAGCGGGATAACTGTTTGTTGAACAATAAATCAACAAACAGTCCGCAAAGTTGGACAGTAACAAGAAAATTTATTTTTTATTAAAAAACCGAAAACAATTTCAATCCGTATCTGTTGCATACTCAACTAAATCAAAAATATTTTTATGCAAAAGAAATCTTTCTCACTGTTTATAGCTGCGGCTTTTACAACAGTAACATTTGTTGCCTGTAACAGTAGTTCTACAACCGAAAAAGAAACCAAAACGGATGACACTGCCATGATGGACAAAGTGGAACCGATGAAAACTGAAGAACCGGGTGTAATGGTGGGTGGTGCCAACATGGTAGCTTCAAAAGACATTGTGGACAATGCTGCTGGCTCAGCTGACCACACTACATTGGTAGCTGCTGTAAAAGCTGCTAGTCTAGTAGAAACATTAAAAAGTGCAGGCCCTTTCACGGTGTTTGCACCAACTAACGAAGCGTTTGCAAAATTACCTGCTGGCACAGTAGATAATTTATTGAAACCAGAAAACAAAGCTGCTCTTGCTGGCATTCTTACTTATCATGTGATAGCAGGTGCTTTTAAATCTACTGATTTAAAGGATGGCCAAAAGGTAAAAACAGTTCAAGGCGAAGAATTAACCATTGGTTATAAAGATAGCAAGTGGACAGTAACTGATGCAAAAGGTGGTATTGCTAATATCACTATTGCAGATGTTATTTCTAGTAACGGTGTTACGTATGTAATTGATGCCGTGTTGATGCCAAAGAAATAAAAGAGTTCCCTGAAAACAGTTGCGAATATTTCAATGAAAGGAGTGACGAAAGTTGCTCCTTTTTTTATACCACTTCCCTAAGTGAGACCTAGGTCAATTATCATTACGAATACAAAAAAACTTTAGAGCAATAAGTTTTAACCACCCTTCCGTTGTCAGGGCGGGCTGCGGCAGATAGGAACATAGGTTTCACATAAGTAGTCTATGTGTTTTCTATTGTGTTCTATGCACTATGTAGTTCAATTTTTTGGGAAAGACTACTCTTAGAACTCAAACTGAGAAATAATTTAAAAACAAGTAATCAATAATACTCGTTCTTCAGCAGGTAATTCTTTACATAATCCCCTACCCCATCTTCTAATGAATAGAATTTTTCGTTGTAACCGGCTTCTTGTAGTTTGTTCATATCCGCTTCGGTAAAGTATTGGTATTTGTCACGGATGTCTTCCGGCATATCAATGTATTCGATAACAGGCTCTTTATTCATTCCAGCAAAAGTGGCTTTCACCAGGTCTTCAAATGTCCTTGCTTTACCAGTACCGAGGTTATACAATCCTGATGTAACAGGATTATCCATCAGCCAATAACATACTGATGCAATATCTTCCACATAAATAAAATCACGGAGTTGCTGACCATTTTTAAAATCAGGTCTGTGTGATTTAAAGAGTTTTACTTTCCCTGATTTTTTTATTTGATTGAAGGAATGAAATATCACACTGGCCATTCTTTCTTTGTGATATTCATTAGGGCCATAGACATTGAAAAATTTTAATCCCGCCCAGAATGATGGAGCTTTATCATGGTTCGTGTCGTCACGAACCATTGCAAGAGCCCACTTATCAAACTCATTCTTGGAAACTCCATAGGGATTTAGGGGCTGTAGTTTATCTACAATATCATGACTGTCTTTGTAACCCAATTCACCGCTGCC
>JANORJ010000387.1:0-3987 GCA_031415255.1 Chitinophagaceae bacterium
AGACCGGTAATTTTATTTACTTTATCAATATCAATCTCTGGGAAAATGATTTGCTCTGTTATTCCCAGTGTGTAGTTACCACGACCATCGAATGCTTTTTCATTCACACCTTTGAAGTCACGAACACGGGGTAATGCCACAGCAATAAAACGATCTAGAAACTCATACATCTTTTCTCCACGCAGCGTAACTCTTGCGCCAATCGGCATGTTCTTACGCAATTTGAAGTTTGAAATGTCTTTCTTCGACATTGTAGCTACTGCTTTCTGACCAGAGATAGTTGTTAACTCATCAAGAGCAATATCAATTAGCTTCTTATCAGTTACAGCTCCATTTACACCACGGTTAAGGCAGATTTTCTCCAGCTTAGGAGCCTGCATAACTGTGTCGTAGCTAAACTTTTTTACTAATGCAGGTACAACTTCATTTTTGTACTTATCTGCCAGTCTCGGAGTATATTTTTTTGTACTCATTATTATTTACCTCCCTGAGTTTTTTTGGTTTTAAAAACCCTTTCAGTTTTACCTTCTGTTCTTACCCTTGTTATTTTTGCTCCAGTTTTTTGAGCCGCATCCCACAACATTACATTGCTGATATGTATAGGAGCTTCTTTCTTTATTATACCACCTTTGGTATTTTGAGCTGAAGGCTTAGTGTGTTTGGTAATGATGTTAACACCTTCTACCAAAACTTTAGCTGACTCAACTAAAACTTCTTTTACAACTCTTGGTTTTGATAAATCTTTATCATCACCGGTAATAACCACCACACTGTCTCCTTTGCGGATATTGTACTTGGGTTTAAATCTTGCTTTCATGTTATCTATCGTTAATGGGTGTAACCCTTTTTAATCAATTATAATACCTCTGGCGCCAGTGAAATAATTTTCATGTATCCTTTATCACGGAGTTCTCTGGCCACTGGCCCAAAAATACGAGTGCCTCTTGGCTCATCAGCCTGGTTCAATATAACAACTGCATTGTCATCAAAACGGATATAAGAACCATCCTTACGACGCAGTTTGTTTGTAGTACGAACGATTACTGCTTTAGCCACCGTTCCTTTTTTGATACCACCGGCAGGTATTGCATCCTTTATAGTTACTACAATCTTGTCGCCTATTCTGGCATAACGCTGACCGCTGTTGCCGAGTACACGGATACAAAGCACCTCTTTGGCACCACTGTTGTCCGCAACATTTAACCGGCTTTCTTGCTGAATCATTTTTCTAAGCTTTGAGCTATTAGCTGCGAGTTGCGAGCCTTTAGCAATTATTACAATCTTATTAAACTTTCTACGTCTCGTTCTTCCAACCGGAGGACACGATTCGAAGCTTTCTAATTACTTCACTTTCTCTACCACTTCTACCAGTCTCCAACGCTTTGTTTTACTAAGCGGACGAGTCTCCATGATTTTTACCACATCACCAATGCTACATTCATTCTTATCATCATGAGCATGGAACTTGGTAGTCTTTTTAACGAACTTACCATAGATAGGGTGCTTTACTTTTCTTTCCACTGCAACAGTAATGGTCTTTGCCATTTTGTTGCTGGTTACAACACCTGTTCTTGTTTTTCTTAAATTTCTTTCTTCCATTTTTTTAGCTTTATTTTGCTTGCTGTTGCTTCAACTTTAATTCAGTTATCAACCGGGCAATATCCCTGCGCAATCCACGGATGGTCATCGGATTCTCCAACGGAGAAATAGTATGAGCAAACTCTAATTTTTTTAACCGCTGCTTGTCTTCTTCAAGACGAGCCGTTAAGTCCTGCTCATTCATTCCATGAATGCTTTTTACAAAATCTGCTTTCTTTGACATCTGCTATTCGATTTATTAATTATTACGCTGTAACTAAATCACGGCGTACCATAAACTTTGTTTTGATTGGCAATTTACCTGCGGCCAATGCTAATGAAGCACGGGCAACTTTTTCATCTACACCATCCACTTCAAATAAAATGCGGCCTGGTTTTACTACGGCAGCCCAAAACTCCAGGTTACCTTTACCCTTACCCATCCTTACCTCTGCAGGCTTACGGGTAATTGGTTTGTCAGGGAAAATGCGAATCCATACATTACCTTCTCTTTTCATTTCACGGGTTAATGCCTGACGGGCAGCTTCAATCTGACGGTCTGTAATCCAATGCTGGTCTAATGCTTTCAACGCATAAGAGCCAAAGGCAATCGTACTGCCTCTCTTAGCTTCGCCCTTCATGCGGCCTTTCTGCATTTTCCTGTGCTTCGATCTTTTTGGTTGTAACATTCTTTTAAGCTTTGAGCCATAAGTTTCGAGCTGTAAGCTCTTACTATAGCAATTAAACTCTCTATTTTATTGAAACGGTTCGTTCCGCCGCGGCGGACGTAATCAGTAACTTTTTAAACTAATTTCTTCTTCCACCACCACCGGCGCCACCTCTTCCACCACCGGTACCGGCTCCACCACCTCGTCTGTCACCACCGCCTCTTCTATCATCACGACGGTCACCACCACGGTCATCTCTTCTTTCTCTTCTTTCACCACCTACTGCACCTTCGTTTTTACCACCAGCTATAAAGTTTGGATTGAGATCTCTTTTGGCCAATACTTCGCCTTTACAAATCCATACTTTGATACCAATCTTTCCGTAAACTGTTTGTGCAAATACGTTTGCATAATCAATATCCATACGGAAAGTATGCAAAGGAACACGGCCTTGTTTGAATTCTTCGCTGCGGGCAATCTCTGCACCAGCCAAACGACCGCTTAATTTTATTTTGATACCCTCGGCACCCATACGAAGTGCAGAAGCAATACCCATTTTCGTAGCTCTTTTAAAGTTGATACGATTTTCAATTTGGCGAGCAATAGTATCACCTACAATCATCGCATCCAGTTCAGGACGACGAATCTCCAAGATGTTTATTTGCACATCATCTTTACCAGTTAGTTTCTTCAACTCTTCTTTGATACGGTCAACTTCTCCACCACCTTTACCAATGATGATACCTGGCTTTGAAGTATGAATCGTAATAATCAACTTACCTAAAGTTCTCTCGATAACAATTTTAGAGATACCTCCCTTATTGATACGGGCATTCAGATAAGTTCTGATCTTATGATCTTCGATCAGTTTGCCTGCATAATCTTTCTTTGTGGCGTACCAATTAGATTCCCATCCACGGATGATGCCTAACCTGTTACCAATCGGATTTGCTTTTTGACCCATGTTTATTGGTTAATTCGTTAATTTATTTGTTTTTGGCCCTTGTTTAGCCGGCTTATTTCCTTTTGCAGAAACTTCAGTAGCCTTTTCATCAACAATCACTGTTACATGGTTGCTGCGTTTGCGAACTCTATAGCCACGACCTTGTGGAGCCGGACGCATACGCTTCAACGTTCTTGCACCATCAACCATTATAGTTTTTATTATCAGCAGGCTTTCGTCACCACCTTCATTCTTCTGCTTCCAATTGTTGATAGCACTCAACACTAATTTGCGCAGCGGAACTGCAGGGTGTTTAGGGCTATGCTCCAACTCCGCCAGTACTTTTTCTACTTTCATACCTCTAATGAGGTCTGCCAGTAAACGCATTTTACGGGGCGATGTCGGGTAATTTCTCAATTTAGCTATTGCTTCCATTGTTTTTTATTTCTTGTTTCAGGTTGTTGCTAGCTGTTAGATTAATGAATTAACCTTGAGGCCTGCACACCAATATTTTTAGTCTCCCTTTTTACTTGAGTGTCCTCTGAACTGACGGGTTGGTGCAAATTCTCCCAACTTGTGTCCAACCATAAATTCGGTTACATACACAGGAATAAATTTGTTGCCATTGTGTACTGCAAAAGTGTGGCCTACAAAATCCGGGGTAATCGTAGAACGACGGCTCCAAGTTTTGATAACACTTTTTTTGTTTTTTCCGTCGTTAATAGCTTCCACCTTTTTTTCAAGATGCGATGCTACATAAGGACCTTTTTTAATCGAACGAGCCATGTTTATGACGTT
>JANORJ010000388.1:0-4085 GCA_031415255.1 Chitinophagaceae bacterium
GTATATCATGTTCGCCGATTCTTTCCTTTATTTGTTTTAGCTGTTCCCGCAAATCATTTTCCTGAATTAACACTCTTCTTATTTCTACAAATGCCCGCATGATGGCTATGTTCATGGCTATGGCTTTGTCGGAGTTAAGAATTCCGCTTAGCATGGCAACACCGTGTTCGGTAAAGACATAAGGTAAATATCTGGCACCACCTCGTCCACTCTTTGAGGTCGCAATTTGCGACCTCAAAGAATCACCTGAATCTACAGTTTCAATTTGAAAACTTATTTCATCCCATTCTTCTTTGGTAAGCTGGAACATGAAATCTTTAGGAAACCGTTTAATATTTCTTTTAACAGCCTCAGTAAGACGTTTAGTTTCAATCTCATATAGTGTCGCCAATTCCCTGTCAATCATCACTCTTTCACCTCTGAGTTCATAAATCCTGTTTTGAATACTTTTAATGATTCTCATTATTTTTGGTTTTAGAGATATAATTTTTTATGGTAGGGTTATACTACTTTTTTTTCACTTTTTTGAGGTTTCAATTTGAAACCTCAAACTTTTTCTTTCTCTTCAAGACCACAATTTGTAACCTTGAAGAATCACCCACCCCATATTCTCAAAGAAAATAGTTTTCCTAAGTTCGCCCCGCCCAGGCGGGGAAGTATCCCAAAGGAGAACTATTTTCTTTTAACTTCTTTACTACTTGAATGAATAACCGACCTAAGTCTTCCGCCAGTTGGCGGAGACAGGGGCTAACTCATCCAGTTCACCCCAGCCTCTGCGTTCCATTTCGTGGTACTCTTCTTCAACTTCGTCCAAAATTCAATAGAGCTCTTTCCGGTAATATCACCAACACCAAACTTACTTTCATTCCAGCCGCCAAAGGAGAACGGTTCTCTTGGTACGGGTACACCTACATTCACACCAATCATACCGGCACTGGCACGGTCAATGATGTAACGGGCCATACCGCCATTTTGTGTAAATACAGAAGCGGCGTTGCCATAAGGATTCGCATTTTCAATAGCCAATGCTTCATCAACAGTATTGGTTCGCATGATAGAAATAACAGGACCGAAGATTTCTTCAGTAGCTACACTCATTGTTGGCGTAACATAATCAATCACCGTTGGACCAACATAAGTACCGTTTTCTTTTCCCTTCACTTTTGTATTGCGGCCATCTACTAAAATTTTTGCACCATCTCTTTCGGCTTCGCCAATAAAACGTTCTATGAGTTCCTTACTTTCTTTGCTGATAACAGCACCCAAATTTTCTCCGGGAATAATTTTTCTTACTTCTTCACAAATTTTATCAACGATAGCATCAACATTACCGACACCAATCATCGCTGATGCGGCCATACAACGTTGCCCTGCACAACCACTCATAGAGGCGGCCACATTTTGCGCCGTCATTCCGGGAATGGCATCGGGCAATACCATCAAATGATTTTTTGCTCCGCCTAAGGCTAATGCTCTTTTAAAATTTTGTGTAGCTCTTTGGTAAACAATCTTGGCCACTTTGGTAGAACCAACAAAAGAAACCGCTTCAATGCCGGGATGGTCGCAGATGGCTTCTACAAATACCACATCACCATGAACGATATTGAAAACACCATCAGGTAAGCCAGCTTCTTTTAATAATTCAGCTAGTTTACCACAACACAAGGGAACTTTCTCCGATGGTTTCATAATCATGCAATTCCCCAATGCAATGGCGTTTGGTAATGTCCAATTTGGCACCATTGCCGGAAAATTAAACGGAACAATACTTGCCACAACACCCAGCGGTACATGTTCTGTTCTGCATTCCACTCCTTTGCTTACTTCCAGTATTTCGCCGGTTACTAATTGTGGGAGAGAAGTAGCGAACTCTGTTAACTCAATACACTTTTCTATTTCGGCAACTGATTCGCCGTAAGTTTTTCCATTTTCTTCGCTGCATAGTTCGGCGAGTTGTTTTAAATCTCTTTCCAATAAAGTTTTATACCTGAAGAAAACCTGCACTCTTTCTTTGATGGGTGTTTTGCTCCAGATAGTAAAGGCGGCTTTGGCGGCTTTTACTGCTGTATCCAAATCCTTGGCGGTTGACATGGGAACGGTGGACAACAAATTGCCATCCAGCGGGGAGATGACATCCATTGTTTTGGAAGTGGATGGAGCTACAAATTTTCCGTTAATATAGTTCTGGATGGGAGAGTATTTCATATTGTCAGTTTCTTTTTATTTCTTAGTTTAAAGAGGTTTGAAACACAGAGACACGGAGGCACTAAGACACAAAGAAAGAAGCAGGCAAAGAAGTAATTGTATTCTCCGTGCCTCCGTGTCTTGGTGGTTCAAAATGTATTTCTGTATTCCATCAATTATAAATATACTTAATTTGCCTGTTATTACAACCTAACAACTTCAATTTCAATGACCCCGGAACGACATCATAAATTGACATCGGTATTAAATAAACGACAGGGTGACATTGCCATCGTGATGGAAAATGTATTTGACCCACATAACATTTCTGCAGTAATGCGTACCTGCGATGCAGTGGGAGTGCAGGACATTTATGTATTGAATACAAAAATTCCTCAGCATAAAAAATGGGGAGCTAAAAGTTCGTCCAGTGCAGCTAAATGGTTAACTGTTCATCAGTATGAGAATGCCGCCGAATGCTTTACTGAATTGCGAAAGCATTATTCAAAAATTTTAACGACTCATTTAAGTAGCGATGCGGTAGGTTTACATGAAATTGATAAGACCCAGCCAATTGCTTTGGTATTTGGCAATGAACATAGCGGAGTAAGTGATGAAATAAGAGCAATGGCTGATGGAAATTTTATAATTCCACAAGTGGGTATAATTCAATCGCTGAATATAAGTGTGGCCTGTGCTGTTACCTTATATGAAGCGTTCAGACAAAAGACCAATGCTGGCCAATACAACCAGCCATCGCTGGATAGCGTCAGGTATAATAAACTTTTTAAAGAATGGGAAAATAATGGGAGAGAAGTCAATAGTCAATAGTCAATAGTCAAAGTATGCAAGGACGTAAATTTATAACAGTAGTTTTATTATTTATTGCTGTAAATGCTACTGCTCAGGAAATAAAAGCAGTGAAAATTACAGACCTTGAAAAAATAATTGCTCAAAGCAAAACACCGTTGATTATAAATATGTGGGCTACTTGGTGCATGCCTTGCATTGAGGAACTTCCTTACTTTCAGAAAGAAGTAAAGGAACACCACAACGACAGTATCCAATTATTATTGGTAAGCCTTGACTTCAAGGAAGCTTTTCCCTCCGGCATTACCAAGTTTATGAATAAACGAAAAATAACAGCCCCGGTTGTTTGGTTGGATGAAACGGATGCAGATTATTTCTGTCCCAAAATAGATGCGAAGTGGTCGGGAGCAATTCCGGCAACCCTTTTTATTAATAATAAAACTGGCTACCGGAATTTTGTTGAAGAAAAAATCTCCCATGAGAAGCTGAAGAAAGAAATCATGGCTATACTTGAAAAACACTAAGTTGTTTCTTCTGCTTCCATCTCTTCTTTGGCTTTTGCCAATACATACAGGAAATAAACGGCTGCCCCAAGACTAACTAGAGCCAATGTAATTCCCATAAAACTTTTGTGGTAAATGGCTTTGGCCAAACTAAAGCCGATTAAAACCATAAAGGCAATAATGATGATTTTGTTGAGTGTGGGTCTGGAAATCATAAGCCGGTTTTTTTAGCCCTAACCCTTCGATAAACGTTGGGTTATGGAGCAGGTGAACAATCAAGTTACCATTGGCTGAGATGCATCCATAAAAACATTCCATAAAGTTTTTATAAAAAAAATCCCTCCCGGTTAAAACGGGAGGGAATAATATCAGCATATAATTTTCTTTATTGTAATCTTTTAATACCGCAGCCCACAGATTTTGACTCTTTAATGGAAACTTCTTTGCCTGTAATCATTTCGTCCATTGCAGATATCAGATGTTTGCGGTTAACAGCCCCGGAATTAGAAGGGTTGTCGTCAATGGCACCGTGATAAACTAATTTTCCATCACCATCAAACAGGAAACATTCGGGTGTACGGTTAGCAC
>JANORJ010000389.1:0-9498 GCA_031415255.1 Chitinophagaceae bacterium
TTTTTTTGTATCTCGTAGCGTTACCTTTCCGGATAAAGTGATAAACGAACCGTCTTTGTAAGGTATAGCTTCTTTTTGTGATAGCTCTGTCCATTTGAATCTTCGCCAACCGTTGGTCATCATTACCAGGTCAAGAGAAGTTTTAACGGAATCATTGTCAGCAGAAAAATAATAAGCAGGGTTATGAATGTGTCCTTTTAAATCTGACGTAAGCAATAAGTTTGAAAAAATATTTTCCTCTCTCGCCAATAATAAATTAAAGTCCGGATCTGTAATGGAAACAGAAAAATTTCCCTGTACTGTATCTTTCAATTGAATAGAAACCCGGTTCTTGCCCCTTTCAGAAAAATTTACCGTATCAGCAATCAATTCTCCTTTTTGTATGTATTCTTTGTTATCAACAAAGCATAATCTTTCTGCCAGTGGCTGATCATCTTTATTAAAAAAAGTTATTTGAAGAATACCTGAGTGCAGGCTTTGTGTATTAATAACTCCCTGCACTTCTTCTTTACTTGTTTTAAATTCCTGTTTGAAAACAATACGGTGCTGCATTTGACCGATCATATACGCCACCTGAAATGCTGAATTATCTTTTCGTTGCTTTAGCTCAAAAAAACTTCCCTGCGGGTGAGGCATCACTGTGAGTGCAATTGAATTATCTGTTTGTTCCGGCAAATAGTATTTCTTTAAGGACACATCAGCATCCAACACCGCAAAGTATTTTTCGTTTGAATATGGTGTAAACTCAAACATACCCATCCCAGCATGATAAGTGCTGAATGTTGTTACTATAACATTTTTTTCATTCAATATATTTCCTTTCGCAACAGCAGGCAATCCGTTTTCATCAGTTGCCTTAAAAGCAATGGTGTTAGTAAACCCGTTGCTAAGATTGCCTCCTTCCGGAAAAAATTCAAGTCGTATAAATTTTTGTTTAGCTGGTTCCGGGTTTTTATTTTTTTTACCATAAATAAAAATAGTACGCTTAAAAATAAACTCTCTATCCTGGTTGAGCATGGTAGGCGAATAAGCTCTGATAAGGTAAAAGCCAGATGTCAAGGAGTCTGGCAATTCAAATTGCCCACTGGCAGCACCCAGAAGTACAGGTATTATTGCACGGTTTAGCACAGTACCTGTATTACTTACTAATTCCACATACAAACTGGTACTGATAGTGTCTGGTTGATAATCAGCATACAAATAAGCTTTGAACCAGGCTGTTTCACCAGCTATATAACTGTCCCGGTCAAAATGCAGGTAAGCTTTTTCAATAGGCGACTTTTCCGACCAATTGCCGAGAAGTTGTTCTGGCTTTTGCGACTGGCAAACTAAACCAGCCAAGAAAGCAAAGAATACTACGATGAGTTTCCTTTTCATTGATAACGGTTAAAGGATGAAATTAAGACTAATTGCCAACCCGAAGAAACTCTTCATTGTGACCTAATTCCAATCCCATTTTGCATTAATTCCGTAATTTATTTGTTGGAGAAACTGGCTGATATGCCTATTTTGTGATGTATTAACCTTAGAAATGAAAAAAATCACCGTTTTTTTGCTACTGGTAACCCTTGCAGGTTGTAAAAAAACTATTGAATCTGTGCAAGAAGACTTGGTGATAAAAGCCATGACAGATGGTCAATGGAAAGTGACCACTTTTACCCTCAATGGCACTAGCATTACTCCCGATTTTGCCACTTACAAATTCAAGTATTACAGCAATAAAACAGTAGATGCCATTAATAGCGGCATTGTAGAAAAAACCGGCACTTGGGATGCTAATGCAGCTACGTATACCACTTCGGCTAATTTTATTTCCCCGGCATATCCTTTAAATCTCATTAACGGAAACTGGCATATAGACCGCAACAGTTGGACCTATGTAGAGGCCTCTCAGACAACTGGCAGTGAAACTAAAACAATGCGGTTAGATAAACTATAAGCCAATTATCCTTTTTCTTCGCTAATTTTACAAGCGATTCGTTCCCTTTTCTTTAAACATTCTGTGCTAAAATGTGTCTCAAAGCAGAAGTGATTTTTCATTTATTGCCTTAAAAGAGAGCATAAACACTAAAAAGTAGGATTAATAGTAAAGAAAAATATTCTTTCGGAATAATTTTTGATTACTAATCAGCGTTTTAGGATATGATATTATAAACCCTTTTCCTATTGAAACTGAACCTTAACTATAAGCTTAAGCGGCTAATTCTCTTACTTGTAATTTTCTTTTCGGGAATTACGGCTTCATCTCAGGCTCCTGTCGCAAGTTTTACCGGGTCGCCCCTATCGGGCTGCTCTCCACTAATTGTTAGTTTTCAGGATCAGTCTACCGGCGCACCTACATACTGGAATTGGAATTTTGGAAATGGTAATACCTCTATACTGCAAAACCCAGCCGCCTCATATTTTACTCCCGGCACTTACACTGTAACACTTACAGTAGGCAATAATGTTAGCTCTAGTACACTTACCCGTACACAATATGTTACGGTATATGAATCCCCGGTTGTAGATTTTGCTGGCAATCCTTTAAGTGGTTGTTTCCCATTGCGGGTGCAGTTCTCCGATTTATCTACACCCGGATCTGGAAATACCAATGTAACATGGTTATGGGATTTTGGAAATGGCAATACTTCCACCCTTCAAAACCCACTGGCAATCTATAATACAGCCGGTACTTTTACAACCACCCTACGGGTAACAAATGATAAAGGTTGTACTAAAACAGTAAGCCGCCCAAACTATATAACTGTTACTAATGGTGTAAAGGCAGTGTTTAGCAATTCCCAAGCTACAGTTTGCAGTGCCCCCGCAAATATTACATTTACAAATAACTCAACAGGTCCGTCAACGCTTAGTTATTTTTGGGATTTTGGCGATGGGAATTTCTCAATTGCAACCAGCCCTGTACATACATATCTCAGCAACGGAACCTTTATTGCTACTTTAGTAACCACCAGCTCTGCAGGTTGTATTGATACTGTCAGAAGCAACCCAATTATCATTGGCGGGTTTACTACTTCGTTTAATTCGCCACCGGCAGTTTGTATTAATGAAATTGCAACATTTACTAACACTTCTTTGCCAGCTCCGGTTAGCACCAGCTGGGCTTTTGGCGATGGCGGTACAGCAAATAGCATAAATGCAACACATAGTTACAGCACTCCGGGAGTTTATACAGTTTGGGTATATAACACCTATTCATCTTGTATTGATTCTATTTCCCGAACCATTACAGTTAACCCCCGACCCGTTGCTGATTTTTCTGCACCAGTTACGGTAAAATGTGAACCGCCATTGACAGTAAATTTTCAGGATCTTTCCACCGGTGGTGCCGTTGGTTGGCAATGGGATTTTGGTGACGGAGGTACTTCTATTTTACAAAACCCATCACATACCTATACTGCGTATGGAAGTTTCACTGTAACACTGATTGCAACTAACGGATTTGGTTGTACTGATACGACTGTTAAAACAAATTATATCCGAATACAAAGAGCCTCCATCAGTATTCCTCTTTTTCCTGTTCGTGGATGTATTCCTTTTTCAATATCTCCAATACCTGTTATCAATTCTTTAGATGCAGTAACATCTTATGCATGGAATTTTGGTGACGGCGGCACTTCTACCCTTGCAAATCCGGTTTACACCTATACTACACAAGGAACATATAACGTCAGGTTAATCATTACCACCAGTTCGGGGTGCATTGATACGCTGATTGTTCCCAATGCAGTAAGAGTTGGTTCAAAACCGATGGCTGATTTTTCAGCTGTTCCTATTCCTGTTTGTGGAACACAACCTGTTTATTTTACTGACCTTACAACTCCCATGGCTGATGAATGGAATTGGGATTTTGGTGACGGTGGTTCATCTGTACTGCAAGATCCTTCTCACAGATATGCAGATACCGGCTATTTCTCCATTCGATTGATAGCTACTAATAATGGATGCCCGGATACTATAATGAAAAGTAATTACATCCGGGTTTTACCACCCATAGCTAGATTTACTCCTGTACCAAATTGTGCCAACAGGCTTCAATTCAGCTTTACTGATCAGTCACTTGCTCCGCTTACATGGGAATGGGACTTTGGTGATGCCTCGCCTGTTGCAACAGTACAAAATCCGGTACATACTTTTCCTGCTTTCGGCAATTATACCGTAAGACTTATTGTTACCAATGGTGCTTGTGCAGATACACTTTTCCGAACTATCAGAACAATAGATGAAAATCCTGATTTTGTAGCTAATCAAATAGTTGCCTGTAAAACAGCGGCCATATCTTTTACAGCAACCAGTAATAATCTTGCAAACATTGCAAGTTATACATGGGACTTTGGTGATGGCGGTACCGGTACTACAACATCAGCAAATATTTCACATACCTACACTACGTCAGGCACTTTTACAATTATCCTTACCACAACTGATATCAACGGATGTACTGATGTAGTTTCCAAAACAAATTATATTCGAATCAACGGTCCATTATCAAATTTTACTGCAACCAATGTAGCAGGATGTTCCGGTGGCCTTACAACTACTTTTAACGATCTCTCTACACCAGATGGAGTAAATGCTATTGTAAACTGGCAATGGAATTTTGGCGATGGGGCTATTCAAAATTTTAGTAGTCCTCCTTTTCAGCATTCATATACTACACCTGGAACTTTTTCTGTAAAACTTATTATAACAGATGCGGCAGGGTGTAAAGACAGTATTACAATTGCCAACCTCATCACAGCTACTGACCCTATTCCTAATTTTGTAACCGCTGATTCGGTAACTTGTCCGGGTGCCACCGTTTCTTTTAGTAATACATCTGTACCTGCCGGCTTTACCAGTCAATGGGACTTTGGTGATGGCGGCACTTCTGCAATCACTTCGCCTACACATGCATATGCAGCTACCGGACAGTATTCAGTTAAACTTAGAATTCAGGATGCATTTGGTTGTGCTGACTCCATCACTAAAATTAATTATATCCGTGTTGATGTACCTGTAGCTAGTTTCATTGTAAATGATTCGTCAAGTGCCTGCACCCCATTTGAAGTACAATTTACTAATACATCAACTTTTTATACAAGCTTACTTTGGGATTTTGGCCCCGGCGAAGGCACTTCTACTCAAACCAATCCGGTGCATTATTATAATCTACCGGGCATTTATCCTGTAAAATTGCTAATAACTAGTCCGGGTGGTTGTCTTGATTCTATCATCAGAAATATCAGGGTGTACGATACAACAGGCTCAAGGATTGATTATTTCCCAATTAGTGGATGTAGTCCATTAACGGCAAGTTTCACTGCCACTATACCCGGGCCAGCCAATTCTTATTTCTGGGATTTTGGTGATGGCAATACTATTAATACTACTTCACCAAACGTAAACCATACTTATACATCATTCGGTACCTTTCTTCCTAAAGTAATTTTACAATATTCAGCCGGATGTTTAATACTGCTGGAGGGATCAAACACTTTTGATGTAATAGGTGCCAAAGCAAAATTCGGAATTGACAGCACTGTTTTTTGTGATGCTGGTATGGTGAATTTTTCTGATTCTACCACATCTAACGATCCTATTACAAGTTACAGTTGGGATTTTGGTGATGGAGGAACATCGCTGTTACAAAATCCCTCACATTTATACACTGCTCCCGGTAATTATACAGTACAGCTGGCGGTTCAAACACAAAGTGGTTGCCGTGATACTAGCATCAGAAGTAATCTAATAAAAATAGTACAGCGACCTCTGATTGATATTGGTGGTGACTCAATAGTTTGTGCCCTCAGTCCATTATTTCATTTGGGCATTTTTATAATACCCGACACTTCTATTGTTACCTGGTCATGGAATTTTCCGAATGGAAATACATCCACACAGCAAAACCCGGTGGCTCAAATCTATCCTACAGCGGGCACTTTTATGGTAACCGCTGTTGCTACTAACAGTACTGGCTGCAAGGATACCACTACACAAACTATTTATGTTGATCCGCTACCAATAGTTACTATGCCGGGACAAATCACCGTGCAAGCTGGTTCTCCTGTTACCATTCCGGCCACCTATTCACCTAATACAATTAGCTGGCTTTGGTCACCGGCTGCAGGGTTAAGTTGCACAAATTGCCCTACACCGGATGCGGGTCCAAAATTTAATACCTATTACCAGGTTTATTTTACAGATGATAACGGATGTAGTAATAAAGGGGCTGTTCAGGTAATTGTAATTTGTAAAAATGCAAACCTCTTTATGCCCAATACTTTTTCGCCGAATGGTGATGGAAGTAATGAAATATTTTATCCAAGAGGAAAAGGGTTGGAAAGAGTAAAGACGTTGCGCATCTTCAACCGCTGGGGTGAAGTGGTATTTGAAAAAAGAGATTTTCCGGTAAACGATGCTAACGCAGGTTGGAATGGAACATTTAAAGGAAAGAAACCGATAGCAGATGTATATGTGTACCAAGTTGAAGTTTTTTGTGAAAATGGTGAAATAATAAGTCTGAATGGAAACATTGCATTGATATTATAAAAAACGAAACTGAGGCGAATGAAAACCATAAGAAATATTGTATTGCTTGTAAGCCGTAGTCAGCGGCTTATAGCTGTATTGATTGCAGCACTTAGCACTTGCCTTTCTGCTTCTTCGCAAGACAGTCATTTATCTCAATTTTTTGAAGCGCCACTTTGGAGAAACCCGTCGTTAGCCGGAATTTTTACTGGCGATATAAGGTTACAGGCTGTTTACCGTGACCAATGGAACAATGTAACCAATGCTTACAAAACAGGTTCTGTAAATGCAGAATACAAAATGCCTGTTGGTAAAGGCGATGATTTTGCTACCACCGGTATTCAAATATTACAGGACAGAGCAGGCACTATTGGGTGGACATCTACCCATGTGTTACCGGTACTAAACTATCATAAATCATTAAGCGCTGATCGTAACCGTTATTTATCGCTTGGCTTTATGGGTGGGTGGGTGCAGCGAAGATTTGACCCATCGAAAGTGACGACTAATAGTCAATATGACAATGGCGGAGTAGGTGAAAATTTTAGCAATACTCAATTCAGCTATCTTGATGGTAGTGTAGGCATGAGTTATAATTCGAATTTGAATAATAACCCGGATAATAATTACTTTATTGGCGCAGCCTATCATCATTTCAACAGGCCAAACACCTCTTTTAACCCGGCTATAGACATTGCCTTACAACCAAAGTGGGTTTTCTCCGGTGGAGTAAAGTTGGCGGTTTCGGAGTATGCATATTTAACCATACAAGCCGACCGGTCTATGCAGGGTGGTTTTTCTGAAACGGTTGCAGGAGCCATGTATGGTTTAAAGTTGGGCACCGATCCTGATAATCCTGCTTACACCATTCATGCTGGCGGTTTTTTAAGATGGAATGATGCATTTATTCCAGTGGTAAAATTGGATTATTCTCCTTTCTCGGTTGCAATAAGTTATGATGCCAATATTTCAAAACTTAAACAATCATCCTATGGTCGTGGTGGTCTTGAGCTTTCTGTTTCTTATATTGGCTATCGAAAAGAAAAAGGTAGTTATCTGCTTTGTCCAAAATTCTGACAGCTTTCAATCTCTGCAATAAAAAAAAGGATGAATAACGACAACCTATTAACAGGTTATTTGTTTACTTGAGGTACACGAATGCACAGATTATTTAAATTTACTCATCATTAAAAAATTACTCTATGGCTCTTGAGATTGGACAAACAGCACCCGACTTTACTTTGTATGACAGCGATAAGAAACAGATTACACTTTCAGAATTGCGAGATAATTCTGTTTTATTACTTTTTTTTCCTTTAGCTTTTACTACAACATGTACAGAAGAACTTTGCCATGTAAGAGATAATATCAGTAATTATAATACTGCTAATGCTAAAGTATTCGGCATTTCAGTAGATGCTTTGCATACCCTGGCAAAATATAAAGCGGACCAGCAATTGAACTTTACATTGCTAAGTGATTTTAATAAAGAGGCCTCCCGTGCTTATGATTCTATTTATGAAATGTTTGGTTATAATATGAAAGGTGTTTCCAAACGTTCAGCTTTTGTAATTGATAAAGCAGGAATTATCCGGTATGCAGAAGTGCTGGAAAATGCCGGAGAAGTACCGAATTTTGAAAAAATTCAAGAGGTGCTGGCAAGAATTAAATAAGGTTTCGTTAAAATCAACTCAAACAATCTTTATAAGTTATTGATTTATATTACATTATAAAATAACGTATTTTTACGTTGCATAGGAAAAAAATCTGGCTTACTTTTCGAATAATAAAAGTAAATTTGATTCGTTGAGACGAATATTTACCATACTATCCATTATCCTGTTGATTGCCACGCAGTCACAGGCGCAATCTGCAAGAACTATTCCTGCTGGGGAGAGTACAGATAGAATTATTAAGCTGTATCCAAACCCGGCTACCACTTATATCACTTTTGATTTACAGAAAGGTTACGAAAAAGGAATGTCTATTCAGTTGTATAGTTTCCTTGGTAAAAAGGTGTATGATGCTCCTAATGCTTCGCAAAAAACGATTATCAATCTTACAGATTTCAATCGTGGTCTTTATATGTATCACCTTCTTGATGCAACCGGAAAAGTAATTGAGTCTGGTAAATTTCAGGTTACTAAATAACTTCTCCCCTTCTTTTTTTATTTGTTACTGCACCTGTATTATCAGGAATTTGAGGTATTGTGTATTATCTAATCCCCGAATAACAGGATGGTCGCCTGCTTGTGTTTGAAATGTTACCTGTCTTATATTTCGTTTTGCATCTTTTGCTGCCATGTCAATAGTTTGTAGAAACAGATCTGTATTTACAAGGCTGGTGCAAGAAGAAGTAACTAAAAAACCTCCGGGCTTTACCAATTTCATTCCCCGAAGATTAATTTCTTTATAACCAGTAATCGCTTTTTGAATTGTTTCCCTGCTTTTGGTAAACGCTGGCGGATCCAGCATTACCACATCATATTGCCTTCCATCTTTGCCCCATTGTTTCAGCACATCAAATGCATTAGCTGTTTCAAACCGGCAGATATCTTGCACACCATTTAATGCAGCATTACTATTTGCCTGCTGCACAGCATTAGCAGAAATATCAAGACCAAGCACCGACTTAGCACCATAACAAGCTGCATGAATTTCAAAAGTGCCGGTGTAAGTAAATGCACCCAGCACATCAGCCCCTTTTACAATATGCTGAATGGCTCTGCGGTTATCCTGCTGGTCTAAAAAATAACCCGTCTTTTGTCCATTCTCTATATCCACATAAAACTTAAACCCGTTCTCATTAATGATAATTTTTGTATCAAATGGCGCAGATAAAAAACCTTTTAGTTGCGGCAATCCTTCCAGCTCTCGTACCGGCACATCGTTGCGTTCATAAATTCCCCTCGGAGTAAAAATTTCATTCAAGGCTTTTACAATGGCCGGCTTCCAAACATCTATACCAAGAGCTAGTGTTTGTAT
>JANORJ010000390.1:0-2820 GCA_031415255.1 Chitinophagaceae bacterium
CGCAACTACCTTACTTTTTGCAACAAAATCATTAACATATGCAACTATGTCATCTACATTTTTAAGTGTGATGTCAGGAAAACCTGTCATCATTGAGGTCCACGTTACTTTCAAGCCCTGTGCATAGGCATCAGTAACCATATACCCAGCTGGGTTATTTATCCATTTCAATAATTCTTTATGGTCTGCCCATTTATGCCTGTCTTCCAAACCAGCTAAGGCCGGTCCCGTTCCATCTTTAAGTGGATTATGGCAACTGGCACATCTAGAATTAAACAATGCCTTTCCGGCTGCAACATCCTGCGCCGAAACAGTATTAACTGTTGAAAAAACAGATAGAGAAAGTAAAAACAGCGTTAGTTTTCTGACCATTGGTTTACAAGGAATCATAGATGCGATTGATTCTGAAAAAATGTGGATAAAATCCGTTCGATTGGCGCAAAAATAAGTCAGGAACTTAACAAAACGACAACCAGTTTAACTTTTTTTTGATCCGCCACCAGCCTGCATTACAAAGGAATTACGGAGATTTTTGTTGCCAGCATAAAATTGTTTGTCATAAAATCGTCAATATGGGGGTAACATTCAACAGATATAAAAATTAGGATAAGAGTTGATTGATTTTTCTGCAATTTTGCCGCTCATCTAATTCGTGACACGGTTTAAAACTATGACACGGCCTACACCATGTTTGAAAAATTACAAAAAAAATGGAAAGTAAGTGGCGGCAGACTAGCCTTAATCCTCTGCACTTTTGCTATTGGCGGCAGTGCCACGGGGTTTATAGGTAAAAAAATAATGAATGCTTTATCAGTTCAGCAAGACTGGCTGTGGGCAGTTATATATATATTACTCATCACCATTATCTGGCCGCTTACCGTATTAATTGTAAGCATACCGTTTGGACAATTTTCTTTTTTTAGTAAGTATATTCGAAAGATTGGAGCTAAGATGGGAATAGGAAAGTCAGAAGTACTTAGTCAGAAGTACGAGGACTCCGAAAGACTTTAAGCTCCTTTATACAGATTTAGATATTGGCAGGTTTTTTTTTAACCATTCTTCATAAGAAATTACACCGAGTTCAGGTTTTGGTTTTCCTTCCAGTACAGCAATAAATTCTAGCACATTTCCGTCGGGGTCGTCAAAATAAATGGCGATGGCAGGCATCCAGGCAAATACCATTGGCTTTTCCTGTTCATCTTTTAGAAAATTATACGGCTTTTGATTTCTTTCTTTTAACCAATCAACAGATTTGTACAACACATCATCTACATCGCAACGAAAAGCAAAATGCCTCGTTTGAATTTCGTTGGCCGGTTTTTCCCAAAGCCCCAGCATGTATTCTTTTGGTTTACCTATCCAGAAAAAAGCAATTCGTCTTTTTTCTTCTGTGTAGCAATGCTCTAGTTCCAATATATTTTTATAGAAATCAATGGAACGTTCTAAATTTTCTACCAACAAATGTGTTTCGTAAAGTCCTTTTATCATTGGTGTTTTGGTTTATTGGGTAATTAGTGTCGTGAAAAGGTAAATGTGTTTTTCTGTTATAAAAAAATATATTGATTCAATAAAAGTTTTTAGCGGTCAAGCCCCAATAAACAAATAAACCAGTTAACGAAGTTTATATTTGCCCCGTGAAAAATATTGCTGTTTTTGCTTCGGGTGCAGGAAGTAACGCTGCGCAAATTATAGATCGGTTCCGATCGCATCCAACAATCAATGTTGCATTAATTGTTTGCAATAAACCCGGTGCCGGCGTACTTACAATTGCAGCAGCAAAAAATATTTCTTCTCTACTTATTGAAAACGAAAAATTTTTTTTTGGTGATGCCTATATAAAGGAGTTAAAAGAAAAAGAAATTGACTTTATTGTACTAGCTGGTTTTCTCTGGAAAATTCCCACCGAATTAATAAAAGCATTCCCTGATAAAATAATCAATATTCATCCTGCCTTATTACCAAAGTATGGTGGCAAAGGCATGTATGGCCAGCATGTGCACCAAGCGGTGATTGATAATAAAGAAACAGAAAGCGGTATCACTATACATTATGTGAATGAAGTATATGATAACGGTAAAACTATTTTTCAGGCTACTTGCCCTGTACTTTCAACTGATACAGCCGGTTCTCTGGCCCGGCGGATTGCAGCATTGGAACATGAGCATTATCCGGCAGTAATTGAACGGGTCATTTCGGGTATTGGCCCACTTTAAAGAACCTTTTGCATTTTCTTTCGTTACTTGCTGCCAATTAAACAATTTTGTACCGGCGTTTTTTCTACATAACAGCTTTTATTATTTCTGCTCTTCTGGTGACTGATTTTTCAGCCACTGCCCAAACCTATACGATACGGGGAACGGTGTATGACAGTTCCCGCAACTATCCCTTAGAAGCGGTGAGTGTTATCTCTACCTCAGGAAAAGGAACTATAACCAATGCCAGCGGGGCTTACCAAATTGAAGTGGCGGAAAAAGATTCTATCTGGTTCAGCTATCTGAACAAACCGACTATAAAATTTCCGGTATTAAAAATTGCCAATCCACTGGGCTTTGATATTTCATTGCAGGTAAATGTTCCCACATTAAAAGAGGTAAAAATAAGACCGAGAAATTACAAGCAAGACTCTGCTCAAAACCGGGTGGACTATGCCAAAATTTTTAATTACCAAAAGCCAAGACTAACACCAACCATGAATGGCATGGGTGTTGGCTTCGACCTGGATGAAATCATCAACATGTTTCGCTTTAAACGAAACCGCAGTCTGGCTTCTTTTCAACGAAGATTATTGCTGGATGAGCAGGATAAATTTATTGATCACCG
>JANORJ010000391.1:0-2135 GCA_031415255.1 Chitinophagaceae bacterium
GACTTTAGCAAACTATTTAATTCGCTGACACAATTTTTAAGTAACCGGTGACCATCAAATTGTAATAATTCCCATTGTAATTCTGATTTATAATTCCATTCAGCCGTTTGACCAAATTCATCACCCATAAATAACAATTTGGCACCGGGGTGTGTCCACATGTAAGTATACATCAGCCGCAGGTTGGCAAATTGTTGCCATTCGTCACCCGGCATTTTATACAGCATGGGGCTTTTGCCATGCACCACTTCATCATGACTTAGCGGCAACATAAAATTTTCATCATTATAGTAGGCCATACTAAAGGAAAACTTATCCTGCTGAAATTGCCGAAGCAACGGATCTGTTTTAAAATAATCCAAGGTATCATGCATCCAACCCATCATCCACTTCATACCAAAGCCCAATCCATCTTGCCAGGTGGGTTTAGAAACTCCCGGCCAGTCCGTAGATTCTTCGGCAATAGTTTGCACATCGGGAAAGTCTCGATAGATTGTTGCATTCAAATCTTTAATAAACTCAATGGCTTCAATATTTCCATTGCCACCAAATTCATTTGGCTCCCACTCCCCTTCCTCTCTGGAGTAATTTAATTTCAGCATAGAAGAAACTGCATCCACTCTTATCCCATCTATATGAAATAAATCGAACCAATACCTTGCACTACTGATGAGGAATGATTTCACTTCTCCTCTTTGATAATTAAATATGTAGCTGTTCCAGTCAGGATGAAATCCTTTTCGCATATCTGCATACTCATAAGTATGTGCACCATCAAACATAAATAAGCCATGTGCATCATAAGGAAAATGTGATGGCACCCAATCTAATATTACTCCTATTCCTGCCTGGTGAAATGCATCAATCAGCCGCATTAATCCCTGTGGGTCGCCAAACCTTGAAGTGGCAGCAAAAAAACCCGTACACTGATAGCCCCAACTTCCATCAAAGGGATGTTCGGTAACTGGCATAAACTCCACATGTGTAAAACCCAATTCTTTTACATAGGGAACTAAACGTTCTGTTATCTCATCGTAGCTGTTATAAGTTTCTTCATCACTTGCATCAGGCCGTTGCCAACTGGCTAGGTGAACTTCGTAAACACTCCACGGAGCGTCCAATGCATTTTTCTTTTTCCGTTTTTTCATCCATGCGGCATCCTTCCAATCATAATACATATCCCAGGTAATGCTGGCTGTCTGTGGTCTTTTTTCCCAGAAGTTAGCAAAGGGATCCCCTTTATCAATCTTTCTATTGGCATAACCAATGATGTGATACTTGTAAGCTTCGCCTAATTTAAAATTCGGAATAAATCCTTCCCAAATACCGCTTTTATCCCAACGGGGATTTAATTCGTATTCATTATTTTCCCAATCATTGAAATTACCTTTTAAAGAAACAGAAGTAGCATTAGGCGCCCACACACAGAAGTATATGCCCCATACCTCATTAACCTGCACAGAATGTGAACCAAATTTTTTGTACAACTGATAATTACATCCATTCTGGTAGTTGGTTACATCTTCATCTGTCAGCAAGGAATAGTTCCAAACGGGTTTGGTAGTATCAATAAAATTCAGCTCTTCGTAATTTTTATTTTCCAAATCTGTTTCTGTGTCATTTTCAACAACAGGTAAGCCGGCACTTATCGGTTTAGGTTTACCGTTATTATCTAACTCCCGGTGATTGTCTGGATTATTTGCTGCATCCATTTTTTTCGACGGCATTCGTATGTAATTTTATTAATCTATTATCTCACTCAACTTACATCTTTTTACTGGAAAATTAACATTTGTATAAGTACAGATATGCTTTATCCTTACCGGAAATCATCAATTTTGTGCAGTTCCAGTAAATGTCAACTCTGAAGTGTAGCCAAATTGATATTTTTCCCGAACAAACCAAATAACCAACATGTTTAAAACAGCTGGCTTTACCTGCCTGTTACTATTTGTTCTAATTGCTGCCAATGCACAACAGGCAGTTATTAGTGGAAAAGTGGCAGACTCCTCAGAAAAGAAAAATCTTCACCTGGCTGTTATCTCTTTATTGAGAAAGTCAGATACAACCCTCGTAAATTTTATCCGCAGTGATGCCAATGGCAAATTTGTTTTACCAAAAACAGACACAGGAAA
>JANORJ010000392.1:0-11909 GCA_031415255.1 Chitinophagaceae bacterium
TTCAGAAAAATATTGGCTGGTCTTTTGTGAAGAGTGCTATGGTAACAGGAATTATTGTGATGGCAATAACTTTAATAGCAGCTTATTTTACAGAAGAAACATTTCATAAAGACCTTGATTATGTAGAAAAATAATGGATAATGGAATTTTATTCCGTTGTTTATTGGACGGAACGGAGTCCCGTCTTCCTCAGTAATCAAACTTTAACCAGTAAAATTTATTCAGCGTTGTCAAATGAAGTTGAACATATAGAACCACTTTCTGATGCTGCTATTAAAGAAAAAAAGAGGTTGAAATTTCTGATCATCCGTTTTTCTTCTATCGGTGATATTGTTCTCACCACACCTGCCATCCGCTGTTTAAAAAAGCAAGTGCCGGATGCAGAAGTACATTTTCTTACTAAAGATTCTTTTCGTTCGGTTGTTGAGCATAATCCTTACCTAGACAAACTTCATGTATTGGCGCATAGCTGGGAGTTAATGATTGAAGAATTAAAGACCGAGGAGTATGACTACATTATTGACCTGCACCACAATACTAAAACACTGAGGGTAAAAAATGCGTTAAAGAAAAAATCATTCTCTTTTTACAAACTCAATATTCAAAAATATTTCTACACAGCTCTCAAAATAAAAATGCTACCTAAGGTTCATATTGTTGACCGCTACTTAAAAACAGTGGAATCATTTGGCGTAAAGAACGATGGGACAGGCTTGGATTATTTTATCTCCAAAGAAGAAGAAACAAAAAGGGAAGATATTCCTGCTTCGCATCATGCCGGCTATATTGCCTGTGTAATCGGTGCAGCTCATTTTACTAAACGGTGGCCGGTGCATAAATGGAAAGAATTTTGTTCTTCAATGGAGTATCCAATTATTTTATTGGGAGGGCCGGAAGATAAAGTAAACGGAGATGAGATTGCCGCAGTTGATTCTATAAAAGTGTATAATTCCTGTGGTAAATTCAAATTGAATGAAAGTGCTGATCTAGTGCGAAAAGCAAAATTGGTTATCAGCAACGATACCGGCTTGATGCACATCGCTGCTGCATTTAAACGGCCCATCATTTCTCTTTGGGGAAATACCGTTCCTTCATTTGGAATGTACCCTTACTATGGAAATAAATTTACAGATGTACAATCATTTGAAATACTGCAAACTAATAATCTCTGGTGCCGACCTTGTTCGAAAATCGGTTATGATAAATGCCCGTTAGGTCATTTTAAGTGCATGGAAAAAATTTCATCCCAGGAACTCCTGGAGAGAGCTATGCAAAGACTATAAACTCTTTCCGGAGTACACAGAACTTTCTTACCTGGTTTTATCAGGAAGAACTTTTACAATATTTTTTATTTCTTTATAAAAAAAATATTGCCAGCAAAGCGAAAGTGATAACAAAACCTGCAATAACCATTCCGGCCTGCACATTTTCATTTCTTGTAATAAGTCGAATTTTTTTCATAACCTGATTTTTTAAAAATGAATAATAACCAGGTTTTCAAGGGAGTTGGCAATTGGGTATTCAATAAGGATAGTGGGAGAACTGCAAATCTAAATTGCTGGTTCGTCAGAAACAAGTTAAAGGCTGTATTTCTGAAATAATATTTGAGAATCGTAAAACTACGTTGAGCTGCACGGTTTCATTATTCAGCCCAAGATTGTAATTTACTAATATGGCTAACTGCTCTTCAATTAGTTACATTAGTCGGCTCATTTTTTGTCGTTAGGTTGTAGGTATCAGCAATCGGCGAGATTTGATTCAGAAAAGTGTAAATAGTATGAAAGCAGGGCTAATAATAGCTAGATAGAAGAATGTTAGTATAAATCTCGGAGATTATAAATAGTTAGTTTGAAACAAAACAGGAAATTGTTTTTTTAGTTTGTCCTGTTTTCTTTTTTCGAGGCCGTCAAAACTCTTACTGAATTTTTCTACACAAACTTGCCGTAATGCCCTTTTTTGAGCTTCATTTATTTCTTTAATTATTACTTCGGTAACAAGGTCTGCAACACTGTTACTGGTTTTTTCAAGTTTTATCCGGCTATGCATTTGCCCGGTCCCCAAAAAACTTTTAAAAAGTCTTTCCTGGATATATAGAGCCAGTACATCAGCACCAACAGTATCCTTATTCACTGTCACAACTCCAATTTCATCAACCCGGATAAGCAATATTTTTTCTGCCGAAACCTTTGTTGCAGCGGCGGGTAAAAAACTAACTGAAAGAAGAAGTAAACAAAGCAATTTCATAGCAAAAAGTCGATGGTTGCGTTTGACAAGGTAACAATAAAATTATTGCATTTCACTCAGTTCTAACCAGCGTAGCTCTTTTTCATCAAGAAGACGGGTCACTTCGCCAATGCGTTGCGAAAGGACTTGCAATTCTTCAAAAGGAGTGTCGCCGTTGTTTAGTTTGTGGGTAACGGTTTCTTTTTCTTTTGTAAGTGAGGCAATTTCATTTTCTAGTAATTCAAATTCTCTTTTTTCTTTATAGGAGAATTGTTTCTTACTGTTGGTTGTTTGTTGGTTGCCGTTTACTGCTGGTTGATTTTTATTATCGGTTTGCCCAATGTTATCAGATGTTAGCAAGCTGCCAACACCCGATTGTGCGCCACTTGCTATGGCTTCCCTGTATTGCGAATAATTGCCCGGAAAATCTCTTATTACCCCGTTGCCTTCAAATATAAAAAGGTGATCTACCAATCTGTCCATAAAATAACGATCATGCGATACAATAAGTAAACAACCCGGGAACTCACTTAAAAAATTTTCTAATACTCCCAACGTAGGTAAATCTAAATCGTTGGTCGGCTCATCTAATATCAAAAAATTAGGATTACGGAATAAAATAGAAAGTAAATGAAGCCTTCTTCTTTCGCCACCACTTAATTTGCTGATGTAGGTGTATTGTTTATCGGGGTCAAATAAAAATAGCTGTAGAAACTGTGCTGCACTTAATGTGCCACCACTGGCCAATGGAAAATGTTCTGCAATGTCTTTTACAAATTCTATAACCCGCATATCTTCTTTTACCACCAGCCCTTGTTGGGAATAGTTGCCAAAAATTACCGTGTCTCCAATATTTACTTTGCCGCTATCTGGTTTTTCTATGCCTTGCAAAATATTGATGAAAGTGGATTTACCCGTTCCATTTTTTCCTGCTATGCCAATGCGTTCACCTTTTTTAAAAGTGTAATCAAATCCTTTTAATAATATTTTTTCGCCATAGCTTTTATTTAATTTCTTTAGCTCGGCAATTTTTCCACCAAGGCGGTTCATCTTCATGTCTAACTGTACCTGCTCGTCAACAATTTGCTGTTTGGCTTTTTTCTCTACCACATAAAAATTATCCTGGCGGCTTTTGCTTTTGGTAGTTCTTGCTTTCGGTTGCTTTCGCATCCATTCCAGTTCCCGGCGATAAGTATTTTTTGCTTTGTCAATACTGGCCATATCATTTTCAATACGGGCCGTTTTCTTTTCTAAATAATTTTGATAGTCACCTTTGTGTACATAAATATTACTGCCTTCCATTTCCCAAATCTCAGTGCAGGCTGCATCTAAGAAATAACGGTCGTGGGTAACCAGCAGCAACGTTATATTTTCTTTATCAAAATAATGTTCCAGCCATTCCACCATTTCTACATCTAAGTGGTTGGTAGGTTCATCCATTATCAGCAACACATGTTTATGCTCAAATCCAATATCAATTAATGTTTTGGCAAGGGCTACTCTTTTCCGTTGTCCGCCGCTCAGCGATTTTACTGGTTGTAGTAACTGATGAATATTTAATTTATCAAGTACTTGTTTTACTTTGGCATCAAAATCCCAGGCACCGAGGTCGTCCATTTTAATAATGGCATCACTTAGTTTATCCGGGTCGGCATCTTCGCCCAGCAATTCGTATTCTTTTATAGCATTTATGATGGGATGGTTGTGAAAGAAAATATTATCCAGCACCGATTTTTCTTCGACAAACGAAGGTTCCTGCTCCAGCAGCACCACATCCACATCTTTATTTACCCAAGCTTTGCCACTATCAGCGGTTTCTCTACCCGCCAATATTCTTAACAACGTGGATTTGCCAGTGCCATTTCTGGCCACCAGGGCTATTTTATCGCCTTCTTCTATATTAAAGGAAATGTTCTGAAATAATGGCTGAATGCCGTAACTCTTGGTCAATCCTTCTACTGAAACATAATGCATGCTGCAAAGATAACCCATCAGCCAGCAAGATAAATAAGCAAGCAAAGAATTATAGTAGAAGCAATAATGATGATAAGTGAATATTTTTCCCGGCGGCTCTTTTTTCCGGTTTTTTGGATAAATGTGGCTATAGCTGCGATTGCTATTTCGTCGGCAGTTGATGCCTTTTCAAGTTGTGTAATGACGGCGCAGGTATATGTTTGCGGCAATGGATGCATGGCTTTAATAATAGTAGTAATTATTTGGCGGTTTGTTTCTGGTTCGTCAAATTTTTTTAGTTGTTCAATAGTTGAATCAGGAAGCAGACCAAGAATATATTGTTGCAGACCTTCCTTATCCATCCGGAAAACATCAAGCGACGCAACATATTTTTCTAATTCCAATGCTTGTAATAAAACGGTAACGGGAGTAATTATATCTTGCGTTTTTCTTTTGCCCATACTCTTGTTGTACCAACGCTGCTGCAGATAACATTCTTTTTTGGCAGGATTGGTGAGTACTTCGTAAGCTTCTTTAATTTCTGTAAACTGTACAGCAGCGTAAGGGTCATTGGGATTTTTATCAGGATGATATTGCAAGGCAAGTTTTCGGTAGGCTTTTTTTATTTCCGGTATAGTGGCCGAAGGCTCCAGTTTCAGTATGGTATAATAATCCTTCAAGTGCATAAGAAGCTGCGAAGTTAAGTATTGGCTGTTTTCTGCCTTTTATCAATTATTTGCAAACTACATACATTCAAAGCCGCTTTGTTTATTTAAATAGGAGTAATTTTAGAAGACCAATATTTATTCAATAAAATAATTTCATAATGTCAGATACAAATAAAAATAACCGTCGTGAATTTATAAAGACAACAAGTAGAGCAGGTATAGCAGCGGGAATAGCTGCCTCCATCATTCCATCATGGGCATGTACAACTAGTAAAAAAGTGATAGGTAGTAATATTTCAGGAGAAGAAATACCATATGTGCAACAACCACTTTTGTATATGTATTCAGCATTAGAACCGGTGATTGATGCCATGACGATGGAGATACATTATTCTAAACATGCAGCAGCTTATGCAAAAAATCTGGCGGATGCCGTAAAGGCAGAAAATGTTGACATCACAAATGAAAAATTGACTTCTTTACTTGGTAAAATTTCGAAATACTCACCCAAGATGAGGAACAACGGCGGCGGCCATTACAACCATGAGTTTTTCTGGAAGAGTATGAAAGCTTCTGTTAGTAGTAATGCACCGGCTGGCTCTATTCAAAATTCAATTACCAAAGACTTTGGTTCTTTCGATGCTTTTAAAACTCAGTTTGGTGATGCAGGTAAAAATCGTTTTGGTAGTGGCTGGGCATGGTTGATAAAAACCAATGACAATAAATTAGTAGTGAGCTCTACTCCCAATCAAGATAATCCATTAATGGATGTGAGTGATTTAAAAGGAACGCCATTACTTGGTTTGGATGTATGGGAACATGCATACTATCTTAAATACCAAAACCGCCGCCCGGATTATATAACTGCTTGGTGGAATGTGGTGGACTGGAATGTGGTGCAAAAGAGATTTGATGCAGCCTAATAATTATTTCAAATATTTACCAAAAAAATCAATCGTCCGCTGCCAGGCTTGCTTGGCAGCGGCTTCATTATACCTTGTTGGTGCCGTGTCATTATGAAAAGCATGTTGTGCTCCTTCATAAGTATATGATTCGTAAATAATATTATTTTTCTTCAATGCATCTTCATACGCCGCAATACCGGCATTCACTCTTTCATCCAAACCACCATAATGAAATTGAAGGGCCGCTTTTATTTTAACTGCCTCTTCAGCCGCAGGCTGTCGACCATAAAATGGAACGGCCGCTTTTAATGCAGGAACATTTATGGCAAGGCTATTGGACATGGCACCGCCCCAACAAAAACCTACACAACCAAATTTTCCGTTGCAATCTTTTCTACCCGGCAAGTAATCAAACACTTTAATAAAATTCTGCAAGTTGTCTTCTGCTTTTAATTGTTGAAATTTTGTTCTTGCTTCATCTTCATTTTCTGGAGTGCCTCCGAGTGATGACAATGCATTGGGTGCAATGGCAAGATAACCGGCCTTGGCTGCACGGCGGGCTACATCTTCGATGTGTGCATTCAAACCACGGTTTTCATGTGTCACTACTACAGCCGCATAAGGTTTTTCATCTTTAGGTCTTGCCACATAAGCGTGCATATCTCCATTGATGCCGGGATAAGTAACTCTTTCTGTAAAAAGTTCTCCATCCGGAGTAACAGCCGCATGTGCATAGTTTACTTCCAATAAAGGAAGTAATGTCATGGCAGCTGCTGTGCCACCAGCTAGCAAAGTAAGGCGGCGGATAAATTCATTTCTACTGAGCGGCTTATGAGTGTACTCATCGTACAGGTTGATAATTTGCTGATCCATAAAATAATATTGAGGTATCTAAAGTTATGTAGAATAAGTTAGCTGAATTTAGTTTTAATAAACAACCGGAAAGCTGTAAGCCCTGATACAATAACGGTGGTGTAAAAGAATATTCGGATGATTTGTTTGTCGCCTTTGTACATCATCAGTAGAGTAGAGCAGATAAGCATCAAGCCCAATAAGAAAACAAAACCTAACCGGTTGATGCCCTGCCGCATGGCTTTATTGGTAAAACTGTCTTCCTGCAGATTTATTTCATGCTTCAGTACACCCCGTTTCAGATTGCTCATCACTTCTTTTACATCACGGGGAAATTTATCAACGAAATAAATGTAATCTTCGGCTGAGCTGGTAATTTTATTCAGTATTGCATCCCAACTAAATTTTTCTTTTATTTTATCAATAGCATACGGTTTCACCATATCTGCCAGAGAAATATTGGCTTCCAGATTTTCCCCAAATTTTTGAATAGTGGCAATCGTTTTTATCAACATAAAAAGATTGGCGGGAACTTTCAGGTCGTACTTAATAATATTCTTAAATGTTTCTGACATTACCTGCGACATATCTACCTGCTCATATGAAATATAGCTGTACCGTTTCATTACTTCGCTTATTTCAAATTCAAGATCTTCAAAATGTTTAAAATAAGGAACATCGCAAAGAGCAAGTAATGCTTTGGTCAGTTTTCTTGAATCTTGCTGTGCAAAGCCAAGCATAAAATTGATAAGGGCTTGTATTTGCTTTGGCTTTAGCGTAGCCGCCATGCCGTGGTCTATCAGTACAATCTGGTTATCGCCACGGATAAAAATATTTCCCGGATGCGGGTCGGCATGAAAGAAACCATGCTTAAGAATCATTTTTAAAATAACATGGGTGCCGTTTTCTGCTATTTGCTGGGTGCTGAAACCTGCTTCTTTCAAAGCCTGCGGATTATCGGGCCGCATACCGGTTACATATTCCATAATCAGTAGCTTCTGCGAAGTGTATTGCGAGGCTACTTGCGGAATATAAACCGTTTCATCATCCTTAAACATGGCAGCAAAGCGTTTCATATTAGAAGCTTCGTTGGTGTAATCAAGTTCCTTCATCATATTATTACCAAAATCTTCTACAAAACCCACCACATTAAAATGTGCCAATTCAGGATATGATTTGATAGCATGCTGTGCCAGTATTTTCATCAATACCAAATCCAATTTTATTTTTTCTTTAATGGCCGGCCGTTGCACTTTCACCACCACTTCTTCTCCGGTGAGCAGTGTGCCTTTGTAAACCTGCCCGATAGAGGCAGATGCTAACGGTCTTGTATCTAATTGTGCAAATACTTTTTTAATTGGGTCACCCAGTTCTTCTTCAATAATGCGGATGGCAAGATCATTATCAAAAGGCCGTGCCGATGCTTGCAATTTTTTTAATTCATCCCGCAATTGTTCCGAAGCAAGGTCAGGTCTGTCGGCGAGTATCTGTCCAAATTTTACGAATGTAGGTCCAAGATCTTCAATGATGAGGCGGATACGCTGTGGCCGAGTGGTTAGATATTTTCCTTTGGGATCGAAAATGCGGCGGAACCAACTGTGAAAAAACCAGTTTTTAATAAGGTGCTTCAGAAATATCAGAATGATAGTGATAAGTCGGAATGTATTGCGAATAAAATTTCTGAGCTGGAATATCCACATAGCTGATAAGTTTGGCTGGTTGGTTATGGTGTATGAATATAAAAACTTTACACCAGTTTTTCAGTTATAAGACCTCAATTTTACTATAATAGCTATATCAGGTAGCAATAACACAGCTTCTGGATGATTTTCGAAAACGCATTTCCCAGATTAACACTTGTACAAAATTTTGCTAAAACGCATAGTCGACACCTCCAATGCCCACCTGCTGGCATAATTATAGCGTCATATTAGAACGTAATAAATGAAGAAAACCACTTAACAATTTTTCTTATGATTTATTTATTACTAAAAACATGCCCATGAAACGTTTCTTAAAAATTGCTGTTCTGGCACTGGTGATAGTGCTTGGCAGTTCGCTTCGCAACACGGTATCGGCTCAGTACAATGATCCAAATAATGATCGATACAACGATCAATACAACGATCAATACAACGATCAGTATGGCAATAATAACCGTGATGTTTCTTACCAGGAATTTTATGATGAATTGAGTCCTCACGGCCGCTGGGTAGATTATCCCGGGCAGGGCTATGTGTGGGTGCCGGATGCCGGTGAAGATTTTCGTCCCTACAGCACTAATGGCCATTGGGTATGGAGTGATAACTACGAGTGGATGTGGGTATCCGATTATGATTGGGGATGGGCACCGTTTCACTATGGCCGTTGGGACCAAGATGCTAACTATGGTTGGTATTGGGTGCCAGGTTATGAATGGTCGCCTGCTTGGGTAGCCTGGAGAGATGGTGGTGATTATTATGGTTGGGCGCCGATAAGACCGGGTATCAACATCAATATTAATTTTAATATTGGTGGTTATTCGCCTCCGAATGACTTCTGGTGTTTTGCACCAAGGCGTTACATTACTTCACCCCGCATTCATGATTATTATGTTGACCGCAGACAGAACATAACTATTATAAATTATACAACTATTATTAGTAATAATTATAGATATGGAAATAATTATGGGTTTGGCTCAGGCCCCCGCCGCTATGATGCAGAAAGGTATTGTGGAAGAATTAATGCGGTAAGTTTCCGTCAATCTTATCAACCGGGTCGTTCAACATTCAGAAATAACGAAGTGAGTTTTTATCGCCCATCAGTTCGCCAAGATAATAACCGGAGTTTTTCTCCCCGCAGTTTTGAACGTTATGACCGAAACAGTAACAATGGTTTTGGAAGAAATAATAATGATAACAACCGGAGTAATAATAATGGAATAGCCGGACGTACCAGAGATAACAACTCCAGAGTTGAAAGAAGAGATGATAATGTGAGACAACCGCAGAATAATAATGGTAATAATAATTCTGGTCGCCGTTTTGAAAGAACTGATAATAATAACAATCAGCCAAATCGTAATGGTGACAGAAGAGTTGTTCAACCATCAGAAAGAACGGATAGAAACACTAATCCAGGTAACAACAATGCGAACAATGAAAACCGACGCTTTGAAAGAAGGGATAACAATAATGGGAATATTAACACTCCTGTTCGCCAGCCAGATACCAGGAGAAATGGAAATAGCGGGCCGCAACAGCAAACGCAGCAGCCGGTAGAAAGGAGAGAAGAGCCTCGTCAGCAACAAATGGAAAGAAGGCAGGAGCCAAGGCCACAGATACAACAGCCGGTGGAGAGGAGACAAGAGCCTCGTCAAGAACCAATGGAAAGAAGGCAGGAGCCAAGGCCACAGATGCAGCAGCCGGTGGAGAGGAGACAAGAGCCCCGTCAACAAACAATGGAAAGGAGACAGGAGCCAAGACAACAAACAACGCAACAGCCGATGGAAAGGAGACAAGAACAAAAACAAGTAACTCGGCAAGAGCAACCCCGCCAGCAAGGTAATAATGGTGGTGGTAACAATGACAATCGTAGCAGCCGCAAAAGATTTTAATGTTTATCTTCTACATAAAGTAAAAAGACCCCCGATAAAGCGGGGGTCTTTGTTTAGAACTATCGTTGTAAAATATCTTAGCCTACCTTTTTTACATTGACTGCGTTCATACCTTTTTTTCCTTCCTGGAGGTCAAATTCTACTTTGTCTCCTTCAGCAACTTGGTCAATAAGACCGCTGGCATGTACGAAAGTTTCTTTGTTGGAATCATCATGTTTGATAAAGCCAAATCCTTTTTCTGAATTGAAGAACTTTACAGTTCCTTGATTTTTGTCGCTCATTGTATTTTGTATTATTAATTAAGAGTGCAAAACTAAGGGTTAAATGCCGGAATACCGGATAAATGATATTATATGCTGATAGTCATTCGTTTACCTGCTTACGCTTCTGCTTCCATATAACTTTCTATCGGTTCACAAGTGCAAATCAGGTTTCTGTCACCATGTGTATTGTTAACTCTTGCCACACTTGGCCAGAATTTATTCAGCGTAACATAATACAACGGGAAAGCCGCTTCCTGTCTTGTGTAAGCATGTTTCCATTCGTCCGCCATTACGACAAACTGGGTATGAGGAGCATTTTTCAACGCATTATCTTTTTTATCAGACTTGCCTTCTTCAATGGCTTTTATTTCTTCCCGGATGGAAAGCATTGCATCGCAGAAACGATCCAGCTCCGCTTTGTCTTCACTTTCTGTTGGTTCAATCATTATGGTACCGGGAACAGGGAAACTCATCGTTGGTGCATGAAAGCCATAATCTATCAATCGCTTTGCCACATCTTCAGCTTCTACTTCTGCTGATTTTTTAAATGGTCTTAAATCAACAATAAATTCATGAGCACATTGCCCGTTGTGATTAGTGTAAAGAATATCATAAGCTCCATCTAATCTTGCCCGCATGTAGTTGGCATTTAAGATGGCATACTCTGTTGCAGATTTTACACCTTCGTTGCCAAGCATTCTTATATAACCGTAGCTGATTAATAAAATGGAAGCACTTCCGTATGGCGCTGCACTTACTGCATTAGTTCTCTCTTGTTCCTTGTACCTTGTACCTTGTTCGTTTAAGTTTACATGACCTGGCAAATGTTTCGCCAAATGTTCCTTCACACAAATAGGGCCCATGCCGGGGCCGCCGCCACCGTGAGGTATAGCAAATGTTTTATGCAAATTCAGGTGACATACATCTGCACCAATTAAACCGGGAGCAGTTAAGCCAACTTGTGCATTCATGTTCGCTCCGTCCATGTACACTTGTCCGCCATGCTGGTGAATGATGTCAGTAATTTCTTTTACCGTTTCTTCATACACACCATACGTACTTGGATATGTAATCATGATGCCAGAAAGGTCGTTACTGTATTGCGCAGCTTTTGCTTTTAGGTCTTCTACATCTATATAGCCGTTTTCTAAGGCTTTTACCACCACCACTTTCATTCCTGCCATTACAGCCGAAGCAGGATTGGTACCATGTGCAGAAATAGGAATCAGCATTACATTACGGTTGTGATGACCATTTGCTTCATGCCAAGCTTTGATAGTTAGCAAACCGGCATATTCTCCCTGTGCACCGCTATTCGGTTGCAGGCTACAAGCATCAAAGCCAGTTATCTCGCAGAGATATTTACCCAGTTCATCAATAATATATTTATAACCGAGTGCTTGATTGGTTGGTGCAAAAGGATGAATTTTTCCCCAATGAGTCCAGC
>JANORJ010000393.1:0-2090 GCA_031415255.1 Chitinophagaceae bacterium
CCTGATCGGTAAACCAGCCCGGTGCCGCCATCGTATTCATTTTCGGCCATCCCGCATGGATGGCAATACTTAAACCAACATGCAGGCGGAATAAAAGCCACCCGATATTCATTACTTTATTATCGCCGATGCTAGTACCAAATAAAAACTGACGGAGTTGTGATTTCATAACTAAATTTTTGTGGTGATTAAATTATTTCCACAAATATGTGCTCTAGAAAAGCTGAAGTCGCTGCAAAAGATGATTTGAGACCAAAAAAAGTAGTATCAAATCATTGCCACAACATTTAAGCTCTTTTATTTGTTATAAAATATTGATAGCTAACTAAGAAGGATTTATTCAGCTAAAAACAATTATTGCTTTTTCCAACGCCTATCCGCTTATTTTTGATTTTATAACAAAGAAAAGAGCTTAAATGTTGTGGCAATGATTTGATACTACTTTTTCTGGTCTCAAATCATCTTTTGCAGCGACTTCAGCTTTTCTAGAGCACATATTTGTGGAAATAATTTAATCACCACAAAAATTTAGTTATGAAATCACAAGTCCGTCAATTTTTCTTTGGCACCAGCCTCAGCGATAATAAAGTAATGAATATCGGATGGCTTTTATTCCGCCTACATGTAGGATTAAGTATTGCCATTCATGCCGGATGGCCGAAAATGAATACGATTGCTGCGCCGGGTTGGTTTGCCGACCAGGTAGCAGGACTTGGCTTTACATTTCCTTCACCCGAATTTTGGGCAGCCACCGCTTCCTGGGGTGAGTTTGTCGGTGGTATTTTAATCGCTGTTGGTTTGTTTACAAGATTTGCAGCCTTGCAATTGGCTTTCCAGTTTTTTGTCATTGCTTTTTTGTGGTATGAGAATCCAGAGCCTTTTACCGGTATGTATTTTCAGCAATTATTTTTCTGGAGTTATGTGCTGGTAACATTTGCAGGTGGTGGAAAATATTCATTGGACAAATTAATAATGAACAGGCAGAAAATAAAAATTGCTTCACCAATTAAAATAGCGGTCGCATCAATATTATTATGTGTAGGAATAAATAGTAATGCACAAAATCCCGCAGTCAGCATCAACGATTTTAAACCCTTGGAAGGAGTTTGGAAAGGAACGCTTACCTATCTGGATTACAACAACAAGACTAATGAAACAATAAAAACCAACATTGAAGTAATAATAAAAAATAAAGATGTTTTTGAACTGGGATTTTTTTATACAGACGAACCAGACCACAATGAAAAAGATAAATACAGTATTAGTGAAAATGGAACAATGGTTAATAATCGCAAAGTGATGGAGAGAACGCTGCAGCCGGACAGGTCATTAAAAATTGTTTTACAGGAAAACGGTAAAGATGGTAACGATGATAAACCGGCCACTTTTCAACATGTATTGATAATCAGTAAAAATAAATTCACTTTAACCAAGCTGGTAAAGTTTGATGGAGAAACAAATTTCTTTCAGCGAAATCAATATTCTTTCAGCAGATGATTTTTTGCCACAGATTACACGGATTAGCACAGATTAATACAATAAGAAAACAATCCGTGTAAATCTGTGTAATCTGTGGTTTGTATTCTTTCTTATTCCCCGCTAAGGCGGGGCAGGCTGTGGCTAACTATTACTTCACTTCTTCAAACACCCCCGTCTGTTTATTCTTCCGCACATTATCCCAATGAAAATATCGACCATTCATCGCCACATACACACCGGCAGGTAATGTTTGTGCAAAAGCCAACGCACTACCAAGATTAAATAAACCATCCGAGCTGCCAAACTTAATTGGTATCATAGCACCAGTAAGAATAACTGTTTTGTCTTTTACTTTTTTCGCCAGCACTTTTGCTGTTTCACTCATCGTATCTGTACCGTGGGTGATGACTATTTGTTGTTCATCACAATTATTACATTGATGAACGATGATGTCACGGTCTTCATCCGTCATTTCCAGGCTGTCCACCATCATCAGCGTCCTGATCTCCACAGGCACTTTGCTGCGGCCTTTTTCCAGCAGTTCACTCATGTGGGTGTCTTTAAAATACAGCTCACCATTCAGCTCGTTGTATTCCTTGTCAAAAGTGCCG
>JANORJ010000394.1:0-9174 GCA_031415255.1 Chitinophagaceae bacterium
AATAAAGATGGCATACAGGATGCAACTGAAAGTGGCATTCCGGGTGTAACAGTTATACTTTATGATGCAGCAAATGTGGCAGTTGCTTCTACGGTTACTGATCAGTCTGGCAAATATTTCTTCGGTAATCTAAATGCAGGAACTTATACAGTAGGCTTCAGCACCATCCCTGCTAAACTGGTATTTACTACACAAGATGTGGTAGCTGCTGGTGATGCTGCTGACAGTGATGCAAATCCTGCCACTGGTAAAACAGGTTCTATCACATTGGCTGCCGGACAAGTAAACCTTACAGTAGATGCTGGTTTGAAACCCGTTATTCCAGCTACCATTGGCGACTTTGTGTGGTTTGATTTAGACAGAGATGGTATTCAAGATGCTGGTGAGCCGGGTGTACCAGGTATTGTAGTAACACTTTATAATGCAGCTAACCAAGCAATAGGTTCTGCTGTAACTGATGGTAACGGATATTATCTTATTACTGATGTGCCACCGGGTACAGGCTACTATGTAACGTTTAGCAATAAGCCAGATGCCGCTGCGCCATGGACTACACAAAACGTAGGTGGTGTTGCTGCAACTAATAATAGCAAAGTTGATGCTACAGGCACGACAGGAACATTTAGTGTAACTGAAGGTCAGAACATCAGCAATATTGATGCAGGCCTTATTAAACTGATTAATCTTAGTGGTAATGTATGGCATGATACGAATGCAAACACCGATAACCTTGTAAATAATAGCGGTGCAGTACAAATTCCGGCAGCTCTTCCAATTCCTGCAAATCTGAGAGCATACCTTGTTAATCTTTCTACAGGTCTTGTTGAGAAGATTGTAAGTATTAATCCAAGTAATGGGACGTTCTCGTTTTCGAATATAAATCCGAACACCACCTACTATGTTTTGATTAGCACATCTTTTGGCATTATTAATAATCCTCCACCTCCATCAACATTACCTAGTAATTGGTCACATACTGGTCAGAAACTAAGCCCAACATCAGTTTTGGCTACCGGTACTGATGGTTTAAATGATGGAAGGTTGATTGCTCCCGTTGTTACTTCTGATGTCATTAATGTCAACTTTGGAATAAAACTAAATGGTGGGGATGTAGTGATTGGATAAAAAAATAAAATACATCACACTCATCCATATTTTATGAGTGAGTGTGATTCACAAGTTTTTAATAATATAAACCTAAAACAATGAGCAACAAAATTAAATTTTACACAACGCTGGCTCTTTTCCTAAGTATAGGAGTAATGGGCTTTTCACAACAAACTATTGAAGTGCCGACAACATCTGGTACATTTCCAGGTGGTTCGGGACCATCAACTGCGGCCGTTGGTCCCATCTCTTTAATGCGAGATGTAGCTAACAACAATAATTTTTTAAATGCTACAGGTGCAAATCTGACCACCGTTACTATGTCTCTGTCAAATCAACAGTACACTGGGTTGTCTTATAGTAATATTTCAACTGGTTTAGTTTTTGGCGCACAACCAACAACTGCATCCGGTAGTGCAACACAAGGTGTTGATCCGGGTAACGTTTTTGATAATCTGGGTTCATTTGCAGTATCTCCAGGAGGCCCTACAGATAACATGTTTACTACCGCTACGGGCTTTCCTTCTGGAACAGGAATTGTATCGGGAGCAGCATTCGGCGGTGCCGAAGCAAATGGTGCCGTATTTGTTTTCACAGCAGCACAACCTCAATTTAATGCACCGGGAGGGCCAACTGTAAATAATACTGCTACAAGATATTATTACGGTGACTTGGTAGTTAATTTTAACCGGTATATTAGAAATCCGATTTTACATATTGCGGGTTTAGGTGGTTCCTATCGTTATTTCCCTGTTACCGGAACAGATATAAATAATGCTTCGCAATGGCTATCCACTTATTTTACTACAGAACTTGAAATAGTTGGATATACAGGTGTAAAACTGTCTGGTAATTCCAGCCTTGTTGTTTCAGGGTCTGCTATAACAAATTCTTCAGCAGCTCCAAGCGGAGCTTCTGTAAATACAGTCGGGGGTTTATTCGATGAAATTGGTGCAGCGTCAGGAAGTATCCGGATCGGCGGAAACGCTAATTCCATAACACTAAAAGTTTATTTAAGAGGTAGCAATGCTTCTCAATTTGCATGGTCTGCAATAGGGGCACCTGGTGCTGGTCAACAAGTTTCTGGTGGTACAAGAAATCCTTTTCCGGGAGATATTTGGTCAGTTTCAGTAAGTTCATTACTTGAAGAACTTATTCCTCTTCCTGTTACAGGTGTTGTTCTTAATGCTGCATTAAATGGCAATGATGTTTCTTTAAACTGGAAAACACAAACAGAAATAAACAGCAAGCAATTTGAAATTGAAAGAAGTACCGATGGTATCAACTTTAGTCAGATTGCTGTTAAGCAAGCGGCTGGTAATACTGTTTCAGAAGTTCAATATAGTCAGATTGATCCCAATATGTCCAGCAGCGTTTATTACTATCGTTTAAGAATGGTGGATATAGATGGCAAATTCACTTACAGCAATGTAGTAGTAGTAAGAAAATCAGGTGGTGTTAAAGGTGTAAGAACCTTCCCTAACCCGGTAGCAAGTCAGGTAAATCTGGAGTTTTCTAATGCAAAAGGCAACTACGAAGTAAGTGTGTTTAGTCAGAATGGCCAGCAGGTGATCACTCAAAAAGCAAGTATTAATAACACTGTTCAATACGTAACAATAGACAGAAAAAACTTATCATCCGGCAGTTATTTCGTTAGAGTGAAAAACACAGAGAATGGAGAAGTCCTGTTCAGCGATAAAATTATCCTGCAATAAGGCATATTTCGACAGAGTATTTGCAGACATTTTCTGCAGCAATTGAGCAAACGTAATATCAACTGTTTTTTTTTGCTCAAAGGTTTACAGTTGATACAGGCTTCCCGCAAGGGGAGCCTTTTTTGTTTTTACAATCTCAATCTTCTTGTTTACTTCGTCAGCAATTCCTTACTTTGGGTTGTTGTTTCCCGTTAAAAACTATTGCATGGCTTCCATTGGAGAAAGGTTAAGAAATTTTCATCCGGTCAGAAAAATTGTCTATTTTTTTGTCGGCCTGTTTTCTTATCCGGGACTTGCCATCGTAAACAAGCTGAAAATATCGGGCACCGAACATCTTAAAGGTCTTCCTCCTAAAAAAGTATTGTTCGTCAGTAATCATCAAACCTATTTTGCAGATGTAATTACTTTTCTGCATATTTTCTGTGCAGTAAAATGGGGGAAGATGAACCGGCTGGGCATTCCTTATTATTTACTCAATCCTTTTACCCGGGTTAATTATGTGGCGGCAGAAGAAACAATGAAAGGCAGTTTTATCAGCCGTTTATTTTTATTGGCTGGCGGGCGATCAGTAAAACGAACATGGCGAGCCGAAGGAAAAGAAGTGAGGAGAGGGTTGGATGCTTCAGACACGAGAAAGATTTTAAAAGCATTGGAAAATAACTGGGTTATTACTTTCCCGCAAGGTACTACCAAGCCTTTTGCACCCGGTAGAAAGGGAACAGCGTTAATTATTAAGCAAACAAGACCAGTTGTTATTCCGGTGGTGATAAGCGGCTACTGGAGGGCATTTAATAAGAAAGGTTTGAAATTTAAAAAGAAGGGTTCGTTATTATCAATAACATTTAAAGAACCGTTGGTAATTGACTATGAAGAAACGGCAGAAAACATAATGGCCCAAATTATGGACTCCATTGAGCAAAGCAAAAAATATATGATGATGGGAAAACATCACTGGCAGACTACTGACAAATAAAAGGCCGGTTAATCTTTAAAGAACAATGCCTTCAGTTCTGTTGCGTCATCGGGTTTCAATTTCCCACCAAGAATCAATCTCAACTGTCTTCTTCTTAATGCACCTTCAAAAAGTTTTTTCTCTTCGTCAGTCTCCACTATCAATTGTGGAACAGGGCGGGGATTACGGTTAGGGTCAAGTGCTACAAATGTGTAATAGGCCTGATTACTTTTATATTTATACTGCTGCGTAAGGTCTTCTCCCCACACATTCAGGTGTACTTCCATAGATGAATTGAAAGCCCTTGTAACATTGGCCCGGATGTGTACTACGTTTCCCAATTTAATGGGATTTTCAAAAGAGATATTATCCACCGAAGCAGTTACCACCGGAGCATTACAATGTTTTTGTGCAGCCAGTGCTGCCGCTATATCCATCCAATACATTAATCGGCCACCCATTAGGTTGCCGAATACATTGGTATCGTTGGGCAATACAAGCTCTGTCATGATGATGAGACTATCGGCTGCTTTTTTGGAGTTCATTATAAAAATTTGTGCAAAGATAAGCAAGCCGAATTAGCCATTCAGACATGTACCAGTTCACATGTTTGGTTTTTCATTTTTTGATGTGATTGTTCACATTTTTTCCAAAAGCTAAAAAAAGAATTATAAAACCCTCTTACTTCCGGAAACATCCAATCCCGTTCGTCTTTCTTTCCGGGCAGATGGTTAAATGCAGGGTGCTCTTTAGAATAAATAGCAGGGAGTTGATGAAGATTGGTGATTTCGTTTATTTCGCCAGTAAATATCTGCAAGCCTTCTATATTTTTTGAAAGCTCAAGAATGAAATTTATCACCTTTTCACTTATAGGATATTGTCTGAAATGCGATGGCTCTAATAATAAAATCCTGTTGGCTTTTAACTCTTTTCTCCAACTAGGGTCAAGGTTATAAGAAGTGTAAATAAGCAACGGTAACGAAGAGTCAAGTTCAGGATTTTCTTTTACTGGCAATATTGTTTTTAAATGAATAGCAGCGGTGCCAATTAAAGCATTGGGAATATTCATGGCAGATAATTCTTCATAGCTTTTATCCAAAAAAGTTTGCTGTTGTTTACTGCCGGTATATTTATTTATGTTTTCCTGGTTGCAAAAATATTGTTTGGATGAAAAGCTGCCTGCCACCCATTGCCAGCTGCAGGTGTTACTTGCTAAATCTCCATCCAGTAAATGATAATACATCCATTGTGAAGGCATTTGCCAATAAGCTTTACCAATATTGCAGGCAATACTTGCCGTGTACATCCTCAGATGGTTGTGCATGTATCCGGTTTTGTATAACTCATGAATCGCTTTGTCCACCGATTCAATACCTGTATCAGCATCAATAAGGGCAGTTGAAATATTTCTATGTTTTACACCGGTGTAGCGATGACGGATGTCATCAAACATGCTATCTTCCAAATGCTGCCAAACCCGTTGAAAATATTCTCTCCATGCCAGTTCCTGTACAAACTTTTTTATATCCTCAATTTTATAACCTTTTGCCAATACTGCTTCCAATATTTGTTTTACAGAGATTACACCTCTTGAAATATAGGGGGATAAATAAGTGACATCTCCGTCAAGATAGTTTCGGGTCTTGCTGTAGGCTATCGGGTCAATAGCATCAATCCTTTTTAAAATATCATTGTAGGAAGTTGGAAATAACATTATTCGCTTTTCATTTATAACAAATTCAGGTATTGTTGGTTGTATTAATGGTTACGTTTTTTATTGTTTTACAATTCAAGTCATATTGCAATGATTTCTTTAACAGAACTACAAGTTGACCGTATTATCGAAATGGCCTGGGAAGACAGGACGCCGTTTGATGCTATAGAAGTGCAGTTTGGATTGCTGGAAAAGGAGGTAATAGAATTGATGCGTAAGCAAATGAAGCGAAGTAGTTTTTTACGCTGGCGCAAAAGAATGTCGGGTAGAACTACCAAGCACCAGCTGTTACGAAATAAAGAAATGAATCGGTTTAAATGCAGTCGTCAACGGACTATAACAGGCAATAAAATAAGTAAACGTTAGCCGCTGATTTTATTTTTATTCATCCGGCATTTATCACTGCAATATTTCACATCTTCCCATACCTTTTCCCATTTTTTTCGCCAGCTAAAAGGTCTGTTGCAAATAATGCAGATTTTTTCAGGAAGATTTTCTTTGTCGGTTTGCCGGATAGATTTTTTTGGTTTCATTTATCCAGGCTTTTTAAAAAGTTGGCTGCATTTTTTAAATGAGTTTTTCTTTTTTCTTCCGGCATTTTATCGAATGTATGTACCAGCATACCTAATCTCGGATTTTTTAAAAAGAAACTTCTATGTACATGCATAAACCGCCAAAATAATCCATCCCATATTTCTTGCCAGTCGCCTTTTTCCCAGTCACCCATTTTTAGTAAATAATTACTTCCACTAATATAAGGTTTGGTTGTCATCAATCCACCATCAGCAAATTGAGTCATTCCATACACATTGGGCACCATCACCCAATCATAACTATCCACATACATTTCAATAAACCAACGATACACTTCAACGGGGTCAAATTCGCATATCAACATAAAATTCCCCAACACCATTAACCGTTCTATATGATGAGAATAGCCTGTTCCCAATATTTTTTTAATAACAACATCAACAGGATGAATACCGGTGTTGCCAGTCCAGAAAGTAGCTGGAATTTTTCGGGTAAAGCCCCAATAGTTTTTAGTTCGCTGTTTACTCCCTTCTCTTGCATATACTATGCGGATAAATTCTCTCCATCCAATAATTTGCCGGATGAATCCTTCAAGAGAATTTAAAGGAATCTCATATTCAATGGCCGCATCAATAGCTTTGTCAATAATTTGCTGTGGATTTAATAAGCCAATATTCAGCATTGGGGTAAGTACAGAATGGTAAAGAAAATTTTCTTTACTCACCATGGCATCTTCATACATACCGAATTTACTAAACCGGTGCTGTAAAAAATCATCGAGCCAATGGTCTGCTTCTGCAAAATTAATCGGGTAAATAAATTTTTCTATAGTTCCATAATTAGTAGAAAAATTTTGAGAAACGTAGTTCCTTGCCTCTTTCACCCATTTGTTTTCTTTAGGAATCGTTAGTGCAGGAACAGTTTCATTTTTAGGAAATTTCAACCGGTTGTCTGCATCGAAAGTCCATTTGCCACCTAGCGGTTTATCCCCATTTTCGAGTAATATTTTTCGTTCCTTTCGTTGTGACACATAGAAATCTGTTTGGAAATAGGTTTTCTTTTTCGAAAAAAAATCATCCATATCTTCCAACTTGTTAAGAAAATTTGGGCTTGGATATTTAATAAGTGTAATCTTTTTGCTACGACAAGCTTTCGTCAATCGGTTCTCCAGCCAATTGTCTTCAGTTTCTACATAATGAATAGTATTGATTTTGTTTTTGGCTAAATGGGCTATCAACAAGCGGACATCACTATTTTTATCCGTTGTGTTTATGTAGTCTGTTTCAATCTTTTCTTTTTGTAGCCAGTTTTCATAGCACTTCAAAGAGGCTCGGTGCAACAACAATTTCTGCTGATGAAAATTATATTGTCGGAAATAAAGCCATTCTTCTACAAGTATTGCTTTTCGGCCTTTAGCTACAGCTGGATTGCTGCGGTAAAGTTGGTGAGGAAATATTAGTGTGATGGAACTCATAGTTATTTTCCAATTAACAATCGTTTTTCCACAATGTTTATCCAAACGATAAATAAAATGGAAAGGATAAAAGGTACAATATTTGTCTGTGTAACGCATTCTTGCTTTTACTTTGTTTCGGCTATTTTTGCACTTTATTAATTCCATATGAGTAATCCCACACCAGTTATTTCATTCGATAATACTGAATTTGCTTTTGATTATAAATCGAACGAGCAACTTAAGAAAGCCCGGTTTCTTTTTTCTTCTATGGGCAATGCCTTGTTGGTTAAAATCGGAACCAGATTAGCCCCCTGGTCTATCAAAGCCGGTTTGCCGGTAAAAGGAATTATCCGGAATACCATTTTTGCACAGTTTGTGGGTGGGGAAACATTGGAGCAAACTGCAGAAGTGGCTAAGAAATTGGGTGAGTACAATGTAAAAGTTATCCTTGATTATGGAGTAGAGGGTGGGGACGATGGAGAAAAAGGGTTTGACGATTCTACTGATGAATTTATCCGGGTGATAAATTATGCAGCCACACAGCCTAATATTCCTTTTATGAGTATTAAAGTAACTGGCCTTTCCCGGTTTGCTTTACTAGAAAAGCTGGATGCGATGATGCATAAAGCAGAAGGAACATTGATGAAACGCTTTTTAAAATCGGTAGATGAATTGACTGCCGCAGAAAAAGAAGAATGGCACGGTGTACGCCACCGTATGATGCGGATTTGTGAAACCGCTATAGAGAAAAAAATTGGTGTATTGGTAGATGCAGAAGAAACATGGATACAAGATCCGGTGGATGCCCTGACTATATTGATGATGGATACGTTTAATAAAAATCGCTGCGTTGTTTATAACACCATCCAGCATTATCGGCACGACCGCTTACAGTTTCTAAAAGATTCTCATGCGGCAGCTGTAGAAAGAGATTTTGTGTTGGGAGCAAAATTGGTTCGGGGGGCATACATGGAAAAGGAGAGAAGAAGAGCAGCCGAAAAAAATTATCCATCTCCTATACAATCCGATAAGGAAAGCAGCGACAACGATTATAATGCAGGTGTGGAATTCTGTATTGAATATTTAGACCGTATCAGTTTAATAGTGGCCTCACATAACGAGCATAGCAATCTTTATGCTACACAATTGTTACAACAAAAAGGGTTGTCATTAAATCATCCGCATATACACTGGAGCCAATTATATGGCATGAGTGATAATATTACTTTTAACCTGGCAAAAGCCGGATGCAGTGTAAGCAAGTACCTGCCATTTGGACCTATCAAAGATGTAATTCCTTATTTGATGCGCCGGGCACAGGAAAATAGTTCTGTAAAAGGACAAACGGGAAGAGAACTGGGGCTGATTAAAAAGGAGTTGGAAAGGCGGCGATAAAAAATTATTGTTTGAATGCAACGATCGTCTTTGTTTAGTTGTTCAACCTGATATGAATATGCGTATTGTTTTATCAATTTTGTTATTGTTTTTATTTTCATGTAATAAAAATAGCGATGATGCCCTTTGTGAGAGTAACAATACCATTATAGGAAAGTGGCAAGCTTACGAGCAATTCAGAAGTCCTGGTGTTGGTGGCAGTTGGTTTCCGCTTGCAAACAATGAACGGTTTGAATTATCGTTTAATTCAGATAATAGTTTTAGTTATTCCTCTACTTTTCCAGCTAGATTTTTTTATGAC
>JANORJ010000395.1:0-7242 GCA_031415255.1 Chitinophagaceae bacterium
ATGCAAACTATCTTATTTCTTTTATCAATCATGGAGTAAAAGAAATTGATAAAACAGATAACAAACTGGACGAAATCATTCCTGAAAATGTAAGTGCAGAAGTAGAAACTACCAGTGAGGTAGAGAAATCATTATTGAAAATTTTAAAGATGTGGGGCGGTATTACGGAGAATGTACCGCTTGGTGATAAATGGATAAAAGGAATGATGCTGCTGCAACCATTTGATAAAAGTTTAAAACCAAAAGAAATTCCCATTGATGATTTCTTTCACAAAATCGTCATGCTGCGGGACCGGTTAAGAGTATTAGAACAAAATATCAATAGCAATAAAACGCTGAGTGATGAAGAGAAAGTAAATATCCAGCAATACATTACCCGTTGCTATGGCTCACTTACTACATTCAATGTGTTGTTTAAAAACAAGGAACAGTATTTTGTGGGAGATAAAGTTTCAAAGGAGGAATAAAAATATCTTCACTTCTTTATTAATATTCAAGAATGAGTGTCTCACTTCAACCCAGTGCCTGGATTAGCCTATATGGAGATTACTTTTATTCCATGGCGATGATAAAAACAGGGAATAAGGAATTAGCCGAAGATCTGGTGCAGGATACCTTTCTATCGGCTTATAAAGCTAAAGAAAGCTTTAAGGGAAATAGTTCCGAAAAAACATGGCTAACTGCTATCCTGAAAAATAAGATTGTTGATTATTACCGGAAAAAAGATGTCCTAAGAAATACGGATCAATATCTTTCAGAATCTGAACAAAGTTTCGATAGTTCATTTTTTACTACCGAAGGTAATCATGCTGGACACTGGACCACAGCCGCTGCACCAAAAGACTGGCACATGGAAAACGCTGATAACCAACTAAACAAAAGTGAATTCAATAAAATTCTTCAATATTGCATCCAAAAAATGCCACCAAAACTGGTTCCTGTTTTTCTTGCAAGATTTGTAGAAGAAGAAAAGGCGGAAACAATTTGTAAGGAATTACAGCTGACTTCGTCCAATTATTGGGTAATCATCCATCGGGCAAAAGTACTGATGCGCAGTTGTCTAGAAAAAAACTGGTTTGATATCAAATAACTTAACAAATGGCTTTCCCATTATTTAAAAAAATTGTTTATAACTGTAAACGGGCAACGCTGTTAATCGTTAAAAAGGAGGAGCAACAGCTTACTACTATCGAAAAAGTACAATTATCTATTCACCTGCATTTTTGTAATCCCTGCAAAAGATTCGTCAAACAATCAGAATTGATTGATCACACTTTGAAGCATTCGGAAGAGATTCTTCTTGACCCTCCTGTTTATTCTTTACCCGAAGAAACAAGGATAAAGATTCAACAAGAGTTGACGAAAATTAATTAATCTCAGATCATATCACTTCTTTAACCTACTCCTTGTAAGGTTTGATTGCCTTTCACGACTATAGCCTTATCTTCTATTGAAAGTATTATGATAATATCGACTGACATGAATGTGTACTTTATCAAGGAATATCCGATTGCTAATATCATCAATCTAGTTGTATTGCAATCTAAATCAGAGCAATCTTTGTATGTTATACATGTCAGCCACCTCGTTGGTATTACGAACTATAAATTCAAATAATGAATAAACAACTCTTGCTATCCGTACTTATATTATTGTTTTTCAACCGATGCATTGCCCAGGGATGCAGTGATGCAGGATTTTGTACTTTACAATACCACCAGCAACAAACAACAAAGGAAAATAAGTTGTTAAGAAATAGTATTACAGCGGATATTAATTTCGGCTTGGGAGACGGAAATACAAAAATATTAACGCCTTCTCTGCTATATAGCAGAAAAATTGGCCGCAATTACTCCTGGGATAATAAGTTCACCGCATCATATATTTCCGGGTCATTGGGATCAACCTTTAATACAGGCGATTGGTATACCACGGTTAACTATGCGGTGCCCCGTCGGAACAAAAAAGAAATAAATTTTTTAGCAGGAGTAAAAATACCCTTTACCAGTGCAAATGATAAGATAAACGGACAGCCGCTGCCGATGGCCTATCAAACAAGCCTTGGAACATATGATCTCTTACTCGGAACGGCGTGGGTGCTTAATAAAAAAATAGACATCAACGCTGCTTTTCAACTGCCGGTTTTCAATAACAATAAAAATTCTTTTATTAAAGAAAATAGTACTGATACACATTTTGAAACAACTAATAAGTTCAACAGGAAACCGGATGGACTATTGAGGTTGGGCTATATTCTGAACAGTAATAATAAAAAATGGATGTTGAGGCCCAATGTATTGGCTATCTATCATTTTGGAAACGATAGTTATGAAAATATATTCGGAAAACGACAAATTATTCCTGAGTCATCTGGACTTACACTCAACCTAAACATACAAGCTCAATACAAAATTTCAGGATCTAGGGCAATCGGTTTCTCTGTTGCTACACCTGTTATAGTACGAGATGTTCGCCCCGATGGACTCACCCGTTCTTTAACCATAGGAGTAAATTATTTTTTTGGGTTTTAAAGATTTTTGTAAGGGTTTTATTAGGGTGCCGTCTATAAATAAAAACATGCGAAACATTATTTCAACAATAGTACTTACTCTCATTTTACAGATAAGTGCTTTTTCACAGGCAACTGCTTTACGTAGCCAACAATTCAATCTCGAAAAAAATAAAGTTGCCATTCAGGGATATGACCCCGTTAGCTATTTTACTTTGGGTAAAGCTGTAAAAGGTAAAAAAGAAATGGCCGTATTGGCAGATGGTATTACTTATTATTTTTCAACAGCGGAAAACAAAGAACTATTTAAAAAGAATTATACAGCTTATGAACCGCAATATGGCGGGTGGTGTGCATATGCCATGGGAGCCAAGGGGGAAAAAGTGGAAGTAGACCCCGGTACTTTTAAAATCATTAGTGGGAAACTCTATCTCTTTTACAATTCTTACTTCAACAACACACTAAAAAGCTGGAACAAGGATGAGAACAACCTAAAAGCAAAAGCCGACGTAAACTGGCCACGCATTAAAGACAAAAAATAAACAGTTAATCAACTATACACTATGAACAAAACAAAAATTATTACCTGGACCCTGCGTCTCGTTGCAACTATTATCATGCTGCAAACACTTTATTTCAAATTTACAGCTCAGGAAGAGTCAATACAATTATTTACAACGCTTGGTATGGAACCATGGGGGCGTATAAGCACTGGTGTATTAGAACTGATTGCCAGCATATTGCTTTTGATTCCCCGGACCACTTTATTAGGCGCAATACTGGGAGCAGGACTGATGAGTGGTGCCATCTTTTTTCACCTCACAAAACTGGGAATTAATTTTGGCGGTAGCAATCTTTTATTTATTTACGCTGTTATTGTTTTTCTAGCCTGTGCTATGTTGGTATTTATGTTCAGGAAAGATATTCCCCGGTTATTAAAATTAAAATTTTGATTTATATGTTTAGTATATCGAGGAACACTATTGGAGAATTAATAACTGTACTGCAAAATTTACCTGACAATAGTTCTTACCAGAATCCACTAGGATCGCTCAGTGGAGCCAGTATAGGGCAGCATACCAGACATATTATTGAAATGTATCAAAGCCTGCTCAATGGATATGACGGAGGATTAATAAACTACGATAAGCGAAAAAGAGATCTTGAGCTAGAAACCAATCGAGAAGTTGCGATTGATGCGCTGCTTTTCATTAATTCAAAAATAGAACAACCCGATAAGCAGATTACTTTAGCTTATGAGCTAAACGAATCGCCATATAGTATTACATCAAATTATTTAAGAGAGGTTTGTTATAATTTGGAACATTGTATTCATCATCAGGCTTTGATTAAAGTGGGCCTCTTATCAATGAATATCGCAACCGCCTCAGAGCACTTTGGTGTTGCTCCCTCTACTATCCAATACCGCAAACAATGTGTACAGTAAGCTATATTGTCCAAGGTCCAGTTAAGTATTTCACATCCAATAGAGATGAAAACATTCTGCGTCCCACTGCTACAATGCCTCAAACTATGGATTGGAAAGGAAAGGAACTGACTTTTCCAAAAGATCAGCATGCTGGTGGCAGCTGGTTTGCAGTTGCTAAGAATGGTACTATTGGGATACTCCTCAATGGCGCTTTTGAAAAACATATACCTGATTATCCGTACCTTAAAAGCAGGGGGCTGCTATTGTTGGAAATGGTTGCCGAAGAATTCGTACATGAATTTTTTGAACAGTATGATCTTTCTGGCATTGAACCTTTTACTATTGTACTTTACAGCGATGACCAACTATTTGAATTTCGCTGGGACAGCAGCCGAAAATTCAACAAGCAGTTAATGGCGAATAAAAATCATATCTGGTCATCTTCCACTTTATATAATGCTGTTGCGATGAATAAAAGAGAGAGCCTTTTCCATGATTTTACCTCAACACATAAAGATCTGAATGCGGAGATCGTCCGTAGTTTTCACAACAATAACCATGGCGATTACCAAAATGGGTTTATTATTAACCGTGTGGATGGTATAAAAACTCAAAGTATTACACAGGCTGTGCTTCAGGAAGAGCAGCTTATTTTAATACATCATAACCTTATCAGCAAGGAGCAACAGGAACAATTAATTCAACTACAAAAAAGAATACCGATTAGTGAGTAATTTTAAACTGTTTCTGCATAAACTAACACATTGGGAATACTGGCCCTTTGGTATTGTTTATTTCCCCATGTACTTTGCTTGGTTTTATTATTCTGCAAAAGCCAGAACATGGTTCTTTTTTTTACCTGCCAATCCTGGCATTAAAAACGCAGGTTTTCTGCTGGAGTCTAAAAAAGAAATTTATGATAGCATCCCTGCATATGCGATACCAAAAACATTATTGTTTCCACCCAACAGTAGTAGTGCTGACATTTTGAAAAAAATGAAAGAAGCTGGTATTGATTTTCCTTGTATAGGAAAACCAGATATTGGTATGAAGGGGCTTGCCGTTTCGCTTCTTAAAAACGAACAGGACCTATCAGTGTATTCCGAAAAGATAAAACTTGACTTTCTTATACAGGAATATATCAATTTGCCCAATGAAATAGGCGTTTTTTATTACCGTGTACCTGGTAATTCCACAGGCAATATTTCTGGCATTGTACAAAAAGAATTACTGAGTATTATTGGCGATGGAAAGAGTAGCATTGAAGAATTACTCACAAAAGATCCTCGTTACCAGTTTCAACTTTTGGCGTTACGAAAAATTTATGGGTCCGGCCTAGCTGCAATACCTCTTAGTGGGGTAAGGAAAGAACTTGTGCCTTATGGCAATCATGCAAGAGGAGCTAAATTTACTGACAGCTCAGCTGTTGCCGATTCACAGTTAATAAATTTCATCGACAGCCTATGCAGGAAGGTACCAGAATTTTATTACGGCCGTCTGGATATTAAATACAACAGCCTAGAAGAACTGAAACAAGGAAAAAGGTATTGCATCATAGAGCTAAATGGCGCCGGCAGTGAACCCACCCATATCTATGACCCTAAGCATTCTATATTTTTTGCCTGGAAAGAAATACTCCGCCACTATCGGCTTCTTTGGGAAATTAGTATGAAAAATCATCAACGAGGTTTTGCACATATGTCCTGGCGGGAAGGTTTAAAAATGCTGAAGCAAAATACTGAAGTAATAAAAAAATTACAGGCCTTTTAAAAAAAGTCGGAATGCTGTTTTATAACCCTTTCTATATACTGTTCAAAAACAAAGAGCTGCATTTTGCAGTACAGAAAGGCGGAAAGAAGAATAGTAAATTGAACTAATTAAAAAAGAGTTGCTTGTGCAACTCCTTTTTTTCAACTAAATAAAAGTTGGTTAATCAAAACCCACTTCCATCCATAGTTGTTTTTTTCTTGCCAAATAGATTGTTTACATCGCTCAGGTTTTTGTTCAGCAAATCTTTCCCCTTTGCTTTCAGGCTGTTTTTTTGTTCGGTAGTCATTTTAGAATACCGATAAACACCATAAGCTGCTGCCGCGGCCAGTAATAGGCCCACTTTACTTTTTTGCATAAAATATAATTTTTAAATTAATAATCATTTCATACAGTTTACCTAAAATATCATGCCATAAAACACAAAACACCTGTATCAAAATGATGGGAAATATTTTCTACATTAGTTTTGATAGTCCAAAAACTTGTAACTTAATGGCTTGAGATAACTGCCTTTTTTAACCATTACCTATTTCCTGCATATGCTAACCTTAGCTCCTGTTCAAACTATTGAAAGAGAAAAGTTCATGGATGTACTTCGTGGCTTTGCCATCCTCGGAATTTTTATTGCCAATCTCGGCAGTGGTTTTAGTTTTTACAGCGAAGATGCCCATTTAAGCGGGCCGCTGTTAGCACCGGGTGTGGATCCTATCATGACTTTCCTGCACCATATGCTCATCGAAGGAAAATTCTATTCCATTTTTAGTTTGTTATTTGGCTGGGGCATTGCCTTGCAAATAAAAAGAGGAATGGCCAAAGGAGTTGATGCAGTGCCAACAGTCAGAAGAAGACTGGGGTTTATGCTACTGCTCGGTTTTGTTCATTTAATAATCTGGCCGGGTGATATTGTATTTTTTTATGCCCTGCTGGGATTTTTATTGCTCCCCCTGCGAAAGTTTTCTAATAAAACATTGCTCATCACAGGCATCATCCTTGTTCTTTCTCCCATTCTATTGTATTGGTTAAAAATGACGTTTCATGAATTAAACTACCCGGCTGAAAAATTTAGAGACCTGGGCAACTGGGCAGATGTAAAGTTGAATCCGCAATTAAAGGATATTAAAAGCGAGGCAGAGTATATGGAACTCATGAAAAATGCTTCTTGGTTTGATATATTAAAAGGTAATATGGCAGGATTCTTTTATCGTTACGGTTATTTATTTTATGTCAGCCGTATTCCCAAAGTGCTGGGTATCTTTCTTATTGGTTATGTAGTAGGCCGTTCTGATTTTTATAGAAATATTCTACAACATAAAAAAATATTGTACTGGGTTATTGGTATCGGTCTTGTTATTGGCTTACCTGCCAATTATATGTTGGCGCATTACATGTCGAAATTTGAAGGAGATTATTACAACCTGAAAACAAAAGGCCTTTACCAAACCATTTTCTATGCATTGGGTGTAGCACAATTGGCCATGGCCTATGTAGCACTGTTCATGCTGAGTTTTCAAACCGCCGCTGGCAAAAAAATATT
>JANORJ010000396.1:0-13106 GCA_031415255.1 Chitinophagaceae bacterium
GTCAACAATTCAAGCTGGCATTTAACAAATCATAACCTGCCATTTGGTGGGCGGGGATTCAGCGGTACAGGATGCTATCACGGAAAATACTCTTTTGAAACTTTTAGTCATAAAAAAGCAGTGATGAAAACACCTACTTGGTTTGACCCCTCCATAAAATACCCCCCTTTTAAAGGGAAATTGAAATTATTTAAGTGGGTGATAAAATAAACACATGAAAAAACTAAAACGATTTATTATTGTTCTATTTATACTTATTGCAATATTTGCAGTGTATGTGGAAATTGTAAACCGTAACTCTAAAAGTATGACGTATCGCCAAAAAGTATTGAAAGCTGTTTACCCCGCCCTAATGTGGTTTACCAAACTAACTGGAAAAAACACTAAAGAACTTTCCAGTACCAAACAACCACCTGTCTCTTTTTATTCACTTAAAGGAATATTGAACAACGGTGACACACTTGACTTTGCCAACCTGAAAGGTAAGAAGGTATTGCTGGTAAATACAGCCAGCGATTGCGGCTACACCAATCAGTACAATGATTTGCAAAGTTTATCAGAACAGTTTAAAGATAAGTTAGTGATAATTGGTTTTCCGGCTAACGATTTTAAGGAACAGGAAAAAGGCACAGATACAGAGATTGCCGCATTCTGTAAAAAAAATTATGGAGTTACTTTTCCATTGATGCAAAAAAGTATAGTAATAAAATCGCCACAGCAGAATAGTATTTACCAATGGCTGACAGAGATTGCTAAAAACGGTTGGAATGAAAAAGTGCCATCCTGGAATTTTACCAAATACATCATTGACGAAGAAGGTGTGCTCACAAATTATTTCGGCCCCTCTATTTCACCATTGGATAAGGAAGTGGTGAATGCTATTGAAACAAAATAATCTGACACTATGTTTACGAAAACTGATATTATTGGAACTATCGGCGTTGGCTTGATACTGCTAGCTTATTTCTGCAACACATTCGGCTGGATAAATGGTAAGAGTAAATTATTCTTTCTTCTAAATATTGTGGGAGCTGGGTTAGCTTGTTATGCTTCCTGGCTTATTAACTACTGGCCTTTTGTAATTCTGGAGGCAACATGGTTTCTGGTTTCTCTTCTGGGGTTAATGAAAACGGGAAGGAACTCTAAAGCGATCTGAACCATTACACTGGGCATTTTTCATGGTAGTTCACCAACTCAATCGGTGTTTTCTCAAATTCATATCCGTCATACGTTCTGGCAATATCATCAAACACGGCATTTATTTCCTCTTCAGTAGTTAGTGTTACTAATTTAGTGCGAAACTCTTTTATGTTGGGCAATCCCCTTAAATAATTTGCATAATGGCGGCGCATTTCATTTATTCCTACCACCGGATTTTTCCATTCAATCGATTTTTTCAAATGCTTACGACAAACAAATAATCGGTCTTCAATAGTAGGTGGAGGTAAATGCTCTCCTGTTTTGATGAAATGTTTTATCTCATTAAATATCCAGGGGTAGCCAATAGCAGCACGGCCAATCATTATACCATCTACGCCATAGCGTTTTTTATATTCCACTGCTTTCTCCGGAGAATCAATATCACCATTACCAAAAATTGGCATTGTGATGCGGGGATTATTTTTTACTTTACCAATCAATGTCCAATCGGCTTCGCCTTTGTACATCTGTGTACGGGTGCGGCCATGAATAGCTAATGCTTTTATACCAACATCCTGTAATCGTTCTGCCACTTCTTCAATGTTGCGGGTATTATCATCCCAACCCAATCTTGTTTTTACAGTAACAGGTAATGAGGTTGACTTAACAACAGCAGTAGTAAGCCGCACCATCAAATCAATATCTTTTAATACACCTGCACCGGCACCTTTCAACGCTACTTTTTTTACCGGACAACCAAAGTTGATGTCTAATAAATCAGGATTGGTAACTTCTACAATTTTAGCAGCCATTGCAAGGCTTTCTTCATCACCACCAAATATCTGTATGCCAACCGGACGTTCATAATCGAAGATGTCAAGTTTTTTTCTGCTTTTTATGGCATCTCTTATTAATCCTTCGCTGCTAATAAATTCGGTGTACATCAAATCAGCCCCGTTATCCTTGCACACGGCCCGGAATGGCGGGTCGCTTACGTCTTCCATGGGTGCCAGCAGCAGCGGAAAGTCAGGAAGTTGTATGTTGTCAATCTTTACCATTCAAGATTCATTTACCTATTTTTGAACCTGCAAACTTACAAACGAAATCCCACAGTTTACTCATGAAAGGTCTTTTAAAAGCAAAACCGCCACTTACACAATTTCTCATCCTCATCAGCTTTGCGTTGGCCAGTTTTTTTATGCTGGGGCTGGTGGGCACCGTAGTGCTTGCAAAAGTAACGGGCATGAGCCTCACTACTATGAGCGACCCTTCCAAATGGGATTACAACAGCGGCACTTTAGTTACCGTTATCCGGGGAATGCAGATTATTCAGTTCATTAGTTTATTTCTCATTCCTTCTTTTCTCTGCGCCTGGTTTTTTAGTACCGATAGTAAAAAATACCTCGGGTTAAATAAGCCGTCAAATGCCAGATATTTTTTAGTGGCAATGGCAGTAATGTTATTGGCACTGCCGCTTGTAAATTTTTTAGGAGAATTAAACCGTAATGTTCAGTTTCCAGCGGGCATTGCCAAATGGATGAAAGAACAAGAAGCAGAAGCGGCCAAAACTATAAAGGCATTATTATCAAAACACACCATTAAAGATTTAATACTAAATATTATTTGCATAGCAGGGTTGGCAGCTGTTGGCGAAGAGTTATTATTTCGTGGTGTGGCGCAGCGACTGCTTATTAAAGTATGCAAAAGCCCCTGGGCAGGTATAATCATCTCAGCCTTTCTTTTTTCTGCCATGCATGTGCAGTTTTATGGTTTTCTGCCAAGGTTTGTGCTAGGTATTTTGCTCGGCGCTATCTATTGGTACAGCGGTAGTTTATGGACAGCCATTCTTGCACACTTTGTGTATGATGCTTTTTTGATAACATTGATTTATTATTATCCAGCGATGATAAATGATGAAAATACCCTAAAGCTGTCAAACATTGCATTGGCAGCAGCCATCAGTTTAGCAGCTGTAATTTTTCTGGTAATGTGGATGAAAAAGAAATCAACGGCAACATATAATGAAATGTATGCAGATGATGCAGTGCCGTTAAAAGACCATCCATTTTAAAATAATTTTTATGAAGCCAGCTGTAGTACTACTATCATCGTCTGTTGCAATCGACGATTTGTTCGTTTTGATTTCTTCCGGTGGAAGAAACAAAATGAATCACTCTTGTACTGTAGTAACACAGATGAGCATATGCGACGATTACTATATTGAGCAACTAATCCATTAATCCCTATAATAAAATCTTATAATCAGCGATGGCATTCAACTTTCAAACATTTAAAACAAGAGCATTAACTGCCATCATATTTGCAGTAGTAATGCTGGTAGGGCTGCTATGGAATCAGTGGAGCTTTCTTGTTTTATTTTCCATCATCCATTTTGGCTGTTGGTGGGAGTATTTAAAACTGACAGAGAAAATTTACAGCACTTCTTTTCATCCTTACACCAAGCTCGGATTAATGGTGATGGGCTGTGGATTGATGCTGTGGTTTTGCAGCCCTGCTTATCACATAAATGGTTATGGAATAAAAGAAAATATTTCACTGCCAGTATCGTCAGCAGGGTTTGCTTTATTACTGATAGGAATTTTTCAAAAGAATGCAATTAAGCTGAAAGCATTTGGAATGGCAGCGTTGGGGTTGGTTTATATTTCATTATGCTGGGGATTGATGTTGGATTTGTCTGGAACTATTGTTTTCAATTGGGGGAATTCGCATCCAGAAAAAGGTGAACCAGTATATAGATTATTTCCAATGGCTATTATTGTTACAATTTGGATTAATGATACAATGGCATATATCGTTGGCTCGTTCATTGGTAAAACTCCTCTTTCAAAAATATCTCCTAAAAAAACTTGGGAAGGGACAATTGGAGGTATAGTTCTATCGACGGGAATAATTTCTTTGTTACTAGGGCAAGGTTTTACGTTCGCCACTGATAAGACTTCTTTGAACACTTATTTTTGGATTGGGTTAACGTCAATTGCCGCCATCACAGGCACTTTCGGCGACCTGTTGGAATCCAAATTAAAGCGATTAGCCGGCGTAAAAGACAGCGGTTCATTAATGCCCGGCCACGGCGGTTTTTTGGACAGGTTTGATTCCTTGCTGCTGGCAACGCCGTTTGTTTGGGTATACGTTCAGTGGTTTGTGAAATAAACAGTAACTTTTGGAAAAATATTCCCGTGGACATGAGAAAACCTTTTTTCATTTTCATTCTTTTATTTGTTTCATTTTCTATTGCCGCTCAAAAAGCAAAGACAGAAAGTAAATGGGCAGCCAGTCTCACTGGTGCTATTATTCCTTTGCCCGAATTTAATGCTGGCATACAACCCGGCATCCACTACCAATTTAATAACCATCTTTCTTTATTAACGGAGATAACCATTAGGGTTGGCAACAAGGCTGACAAAGATTCAGAAGCAGTAAATAAAAAATATTTCAGAATACAACCGGAGTTACGCTACAATTTCTACAATAAGAAAAGAAAAAGAAATGATTACGCTGGGCTTCGCCTTTCATATGCAGTTCGCAAATTTGCTGATATTAATAAAGGATTTTATGCTATTAAAAGACCTGGAGATGATGGTTATTTTTATGATAAGGCCAACATAAACAGCCCTGTGATTACCTCATCACTTCAGTTTGGTACCGTATTTCCTGCGGGGAAAAAGTTGTCGCTAGATTTATTTACTGGCATTGGTGCCAGATTTATAAAAACTGCATACACCGATGTAGTAAACCCGATAAAAGGAATGAGGTCAAGACCCGCCGATGGGTCCACATTCTATGCATCATATTCGTATGAAGGGGCTCTAACTTTGTTTTACCTGAATGCAGGATTGCGGCTTATTTATCATTTCAGGTAATAAAGACATAATAAAGCTGGTTTACCTATTTTTGACACTCAATACTTTTTAATGACCATCCACAAAGAAGGCTACAAAACAATTGCAATCAGCACCATTCTTTTCGGTGTTATCAATATTATTTCTTTTTACATGCTGAGTTCATCGGTGCCTGTAATCAGTTGGATTATTTTTATTGGAACCCTAGTTTTTTTATTTTTTGTCATTTCTTTTTTTCGCATTCCTCACCGAACACTAACCATACAAGACAATGCCATCATTGCCCCAGCAGATGGTAAAGTGGTGGTGATAGAAGAAGTGCAGGCCGATGAATATTTTACTGACCGCCGCATACAGGTTTCCATTTTTATGAGTCCGCTGAATGTGCATGTAAACCGAAACCCGGTAACCGGTGATGTTGTATATAGCCAGTATCATAAAGGAAAATATCTGGTAGCCTGGCATCCCAAATCATCTACAGAGAATGAAAGACATTCCGTGGTGTATCGTAAAGACGGTAAAGAAATTTTGGTAAAACAAATTGCTGGTGCAGTAGCAAAAAGAATTTGTAATTACTTACAACCCGGGCAGGCTGTTAAACAAACCGCCGAAATGGGTTTTATTAAGTTCGGTTCAAGGGTTGATTTACTGCTTCCGCTCGATGCAAAAATTAATGTAAAGATTGGTGATAAGCCACAGGGTGGGGTGACAGTGCTGGCCACTTGGTAAAACCCTGTCCCTATCCTTCAATAAGCTCAGGAGGAACTTAGGTGACCATGTCACTATCTCTTTGATAGATTTTTCAAAGAAAAATATTTTCGAGTTCCTTCAACGAAAAGACTGTATAAGTTGGCAGTTTATCTTTTACCATCACTGCTTCTTTGGTAAGGTGATTAACATGCACTTGATCAATACCGGCATTCATTCCACCTAGAATATCTACATCAATTGTATCGCCAATCATAATACTTTGCTCCGGCAATGCTCCTGTTTTTTTAAAAGCATAATCAAATATTTCTTTGTGCGGCTTCAGGCTGTTGCTGCCTTCTGAAGTTATCACCTCAATAAAATATTTATCCAATCCTGAATTTTTTAGTTTACTGTGCTGTGTTTTTTCAAAACCATTAGTGATTAAATGGAGCTGGTATTTTTTTTCTGTCAGGTAGTCTAATATTTCCAATGTGTAAGGAAAAAGAATTTTCCGGGTAGGTAATAAATCCAAAAAAACTGTCCCCATTTCTCTAGCCATTGGTTCGTCAGCAATTTTAAAGTCGAGCATGGTTAGCCACATCCGTTTCCATCGTAGCTCATCCACTTTTATAAAGCCTTTGCGGTAGCGGTCCCATAGTTTATCATTATGCACAAGATAATTTCGGTGAAACAAATCAAAATCATTCACACCTTTTGCTTCCAAGTTCATAGAGTGATAAAGCTCTGCCAGCGAAAGGCGGCTGTTAGCTTCAAAATCCCAGATGGTGTGATCGAGATCGAAGAAAAGATGTTTATACTTCATACAGGTTGTAGATTTGCAAAGAAACTGGAAATAGTAATACAATGAATGTAATTATAACCGGGGCTTCCAAAGGAATTGGTAAAGCTATCGCCGAAATATTTGCCGCCAATGGGCATACCTTATTTTTATGCGCCAGGGGCGAAGTGGCTTTGTATAAAACAGTGGAAGAGTTGATGACAAGATTCCCCGCTGCTACAATAAAAGCAAAACCGTTTGATCTGAGCAAAAAGGAGGAAGCCATTGCATTTGGAAACTGGTGTCTTTCTTTTGCAGTGCCGGATATTCTGGTAAATAATGCCGGTCTCTTTGAACCGGGTAGTGTACATAATGAACCAGACGGTCTTTTGGAAAACCAGATGGCTATCAATGTGTACAGTGCTTATCATGTTACCAGAACTGTATTGCCCAAAATGATGGAGCGAAAATCAGGTCATATTTTTAATATGTGTTCCATCGCCTCACTTCATGCTTATGCAAATGGCGGAGCATACAGCATCAGCAAATTTGCTATGTATGGATTTAGCAAAAACCTGCGGGAAGAAATGAAACCGCAAGGAATAAAAGTGACTTCAATTCATCCGGGAGCCGTGATGAGTGATTCCTGGGGGAATTATGATAATTCTGCGAAACGCATTATGGAAGCGGATGATATTGCTAAAATGATTTATGCTGCTTCGCAACTTTCTGTACAGGCTTGCGTGGAAGATATTATTATCAGGCCGCAGCTGGGTGATTTATAAACTCAATTCTTAAAAATCTCCAATGATTATTAAGGTTGGTAAAAATTTGAACACTTTTTAAGACCCTTGACGGTTGAAATACACCTTTTGTAAATTTTAAACTCTTCTTTGCAAAAGCCGTTATACTTTAGTTCGGCTATTGATGAAGACAACTTCCATTATATTATCTTTTTTACTGTTGGTTGTGCAGGCACAGGCACAGGTAAGTTTTAAAACCATTGTGCCGCCGCAGACCGTTGTTTCCGGCGAATCTTTTCAAGTACAATATATTATTGAAGATGGCGACAAAACAATGAATGTGAAGCCGCCAGTGTTTAACAACTTTCGGTTTGTGGCGGGGCCAACTATTTACATGGGCTCTGTTGCTACTGTAAATGGAGTGAAGCCGCTTCGCAATGCAGTGTTTACCTTGGAGGCGATAAGGCCGGGCAGGTTCGTTATACCCGGTGCCACCATAACAGTTAAAGGAAAAGTTATACGAAGTAATAATGTATTTGTAGAAGTAATTTCAAAGGAGGAAGCAGGTAAAAATAATAAAGAAAATAACATTCGTCCGTCTGATTATTTTTTAAGACCAGAGGAAAATGCTTACGAAAAAATAAAGCAAAACCTATTTGTGAAAATGATAGTGGATAAGAAAACTTGCTTTGTTGGCGAACCTGTGCTGGCAACTTTCAAACTATACTCAAGGCTTGAATCAAAATCTGATATTGTAAAGAACCCCGGCTTTTATGGTTTTACTGTGTATGATTTGGTGAATCTTTCCGACAAACAGGTAATTTCAGAAAAAGTAAATGGTAAAATATTTGATGTACACACTATCCGAAAAGTGCAATTATATCCTTTACAGCCGGGAATATTTACGGTGGATGCTATGCAAATTAAAAATAAGGTAGAGTTTTCCCGCAGTGTAGTTAATAAAAAGACCGAGCAGGAAGTTGCAGAGGGTATGTTGGGAAATAACGAAACTGAAACCATAACGGAAGGAACAGAAGTATTTGAAACAGACATCAGCACTGACCCCGTTACAATTAATGTAAAGCCAGTGCCTGAAAAAAATAAACCCTCAATTTATACAGGAGCTACCGGTCATTTTACTATTGCTGCTGCATTGGTAAATAGTAAGCTGGCTAAGAATGAACAAGGTTTCTTTGATGTAATTGTTTCAGGTAAAGGAAATTTTATCCAACTAATTGCTCCTGCTGTGCAATGGCCGGCAGGTGTTGAGGGCTTTGAACCGGTGGTAAAAGATGAGTTAGATAAAACTAAAACACCATTGTCAGGCAGCAGAATATTTCGTTATCCTTTTGTTTGCGCTTCACCCGGCAAACAACAGCTTCCAACGATAAGCTTTTCTTTTTTTGATACAGACAGTAATAATTACAAAACTATTTCTACCAAAATTGTTGAAGTGATGGTGAGCAACGAAGACAAAAAAAACTTGGTAGTGGAAGAACAGAAAACTTCTATTGCAGAAAATAGCGAAAAGGCTGCCCGTACTGCTGGTATCGTTGTTATGTCTGTAGTGTTACTCATTTTAGTATATTGGATATTCAGAAAAAAGGAACCAGCGACATTGCCTTCCGCACAACAAGAATCAACTTTGCCATCGGTAGAAAGCTTGCTGGAACCTGCTTACAATGCTGTTGTAGAAGAAGATAACAGTTTCTATTCAATCCTTCATGGCATTCTCTGGAAGTTTTCAGGCGAAAAATTTAATTTATCTGGAAGTGAAATGAGCAAGCAGGTGTTGGTTGCTAAAATGAATGAAGCGTCAATTAGCAGAGATATAACTGAGAATTTGTTTCAGGTACTAGAACAATGTGAGGCAGGAATGTTTACTACGGCCAATTTATCGGATGACAAGCAAAGTATTTTGTTGCAGGCAAAAGAAGTATTAGAAAAAATGAACCCTTCGACAAGCTCAGGATTCTTACTCTGAGTATTTATAGCCTACACCTCTTACTGAGTGAAAATATTTAGGATTGCGGCTGTCTATTTCAAAGTATTTACGAAAGTTAAGGATGAAGTTGTCAATTGTTCTTGTAGTTGGATAAACGTTGTAACCCCAAACTGATTGTAATATTTTTTCCCGGGGCACCACATCGTTTTTATTTTCAATCAGCAGTTTCAGCAGCATAGTTTCTTTCTTACTCAGTTGTATTCTTTCACCATCTGCTTTGGTAGCTTCCTGTGCTTTAAAGTCAACTGTATTGCCGCCAAAAGTATAAGTATCATCAACGGATGATTTATCCTGTAGCTTTTTATTTTTATTAATCAGTTTGTTTACCCGCAGCAATAGTTCTTCCAGGTTAAAAGGTTTTGTCAGGTAATCATCAGCTCCTTTTTTTAATCCAAGCACTCTGTCGGCACTGCTATTTTTTGCACTAAGAATGAGAATAGGTACTTCATTATTACTGATGCGGATAGTTTCAGTAACGGTAATGCCATCCATTTCCGGCAACATTACATCCATAATGATAAGGTCGAAATATTCTCCCTGCACCGCTTTTAATGCAGCTGCTCCATCCATTGCAGACGTTACATCATAGCCTTCTAGTTCCAGATTCAACTTCAGGGCTTCATGAAGGTTTTCTTCATCTTCTACTAATAATATGGATCTTTTTTGTTCGGTAGTCATGAGTTACTATTCTATTCAGGTTTGTCAAAAGGAATTCAAAAAGGCAGGAGTAATTTTAATTAACTCTTTTTCTCCTTGCGAAGCAAACTCCTTTCTTCTCTTAGCTTTTAAAAATGACGACAAAATTACTGCCGTGTGGTTCATTGTTTGTCACCGAAATGTCGCCATTATGGCTTTGGGCTATTTTACGGCAAAGGTACAGGCCAAGACCGGTACCTTTTGTTTTACGGGTGGCTTCATTACCCACCCGGTAAAATTTCGAGAAGATTTTTTTCTTCTCCTCCTCTGTAATGCCGGGGCCTTCATCTTTTACCTGTAATTCTACTGAGTTTACCGAAGTACCCGACCTGTTTTTTTTCAATGTTGCACTAATTGGGCTTTCTTTGGGAGAATATTTAATAGCATTTTCCAGCAGGTTATTAATCATCATTTGTAGAAGTAAGGCATCACCTTTTACATCTGCATCTGCTTCAACATCGTCGTTAAATATCCGATCAGGAAAACGATTGCGGAAATCCTGCATACAATCTTTTAATAAAGTAGAAAGATCCAGATCCTCTTTCGATGATTTATAACCGCCACCATCCAATTGCGAAGCAATTAAAATATTATTGGTTAAAAAATTGAGACGGGCTGTTTCATCTAATGTAGTGCGGATGAGTTTTTTCTGTTTCTCCGGATCAAGGTTGTATTTCTGTAATGTTTCCAGGTTTAGCCGGGCAACGGAGATAGGCGTTTTTAGTTCATGAGTAACAGCCATCATAAAATTCTGCTGCTGCTGCTGTAGTTTCCACTGCCTGCGAACAGAGCGATATACAAAAACAGCCCCTATTAAAATCAATATCAAAAAAGTAATGCCCTCTGCAATATATTTTCCAGTGTTTCTTTTGGTTTCCTTATCAATAGTAAAAATTACATCAGCTAATTCTTTAAAGGACAGAGAATCTTTTTTTACATTAATAGACGTATACTGTAGCTTGGCAATACGGGCATTTTGTTTTTCTAACGAAATGAACCACCAAGCTAATGCTGCTATAATGTAAAGAAGCAACATCCAGTAAATGAATGTGGTGCGGCGAAGTCTTTTGCGACTGGCATCAGGCATAATGCAAAGATGGAACTAATTCCAAAGTGAATAAAAATAAAAAGTCAACTCAAATTTTTATAAAAACGTTGTTGCGGTATTAAAGTTTCTTTTCAATCCTTAGTCCCACATTCAGCACATTATTCAAGGGGTTTTCTCTCATTATTTGTTCAACGCTGAAAGTGTAGTCACCGGCTTTTTTAAAATAAAACTGGCCACCAACTGGTGTTAACGGAATGCGGTGTTCGTAAATATCATCCATGCCGCTGGCCAACCAACCTTCATTATCGGTGGCAAGGCGAAGGTCGTATCGTCCCATTTGTGTGGTGTCGGCACCCGGCTGTTTTGTATAGAGGTTGATATAAATATTGTTGAAACTGTATTTATCATTATGCCGGAGAATAAGGAAAAGCTGGTAAGTTGATGCAGTGTCTTTAATAGTAAAAGTAAAAGAGGGCTTATAGCCGCTCTTCCAGGAATGCCCGGGAATGCTCACCGATTTTTCGTAAAGGTCAATGGGAGTACAGGAAACAAAATACAAGGCACAAGGTACAAGGCACAAGAAGAGTCGTTTAATCTGCTTCATTTAACAAAGATAATTAAGGAAGCTACAAGGCACAAGATGCAAGGTACAAGAAACCCTGTTTTTTTATATTTTCTTATTGAATAAATAGCAAAGTAGAATTCCCCAAAAGATTTCACAATATTACGACCTTGTTCCTTGAATTCTTGCACCTTGTGCCTTTATAGTACATTCAGCACCTGCTCTTTCGCTTTCTCCATTTCATCTTTCATCATCACCACTGCTTTTTGAATGGTAGAATCGTAAGCTTTGGAACCGGTGGTATTAATTTCCCGGCCTACTTCCTGTAGTATAAACGATAGCTTTTTTCCTTTTGATTCTTCTTTTTCTGCCAGCAGGGCTTTAAAGTAATCACAATGGTTTTTTAGTCGCACCTGTTCTTCGGTAATGTCTATTTTCTCTATATAATATATTAGCTCCTGCTCTAGCCTGTTGCCGTCGTAGTTTTCTTTGCCTACATTTTCTTCTAGCAGGCGGGTAATGCCTTCTCTTATTTTTTGTTTACGAAGTGGTTCCAGTTTTATTACTTCAGCTTGCTGCATTTCTATATTACTGATGCGGAGCAGTAGCTCCTGTTCCAATACAGCCCCTTCATTCAAGCGGTGCTTGTTCAGTCTGTCAATGGCAGCCTTTAAAACCTCCTGAAACTCCACCCACTCTTCATCCGATAGGGTGTCGCTGCTGGGGGTAATGACCTCTGGAAGCTTAACAAGGGTGCTTAATATATGAGAAGCATCCAGGTTCAGCGCAGCAGATAGCTCGGCGAGGGGTTTGTAGTAGGCTTTGGCCAGGTCGGTATTAATAGTAACTGGTTTGGCACTGCCGGTATCTTTCAGGCTTATCATGCAATCTACACTACCGCGAATTAATTTTTCCGACAGCATCCGGCGAATATCAAATTCAAAAGGTTTTAAAATTGATGGTAGTCTAAGTTGCAGTTCAAATTGTTTTCCGTTCAATGATTTAATATCAACCAGAAAAGTTTTATCTCCTACATTTTTTTCGGTTCTTCCAAAACCGGTCATTGATTTCAGCATGCAATAATTTTTAGATTGGTGTAAAGGTATTTTTAATTATTGACTATTGAAGGAATGAAAGTTTTGGTTAAAGAAGGACGTTAAGTTGAAGAGGAAGTATCTACTCTTTAAAATATTCAACAAGCAATATTCAAGGTGTGTTATTAAATAAAGATAGGGCTCTGTATTGTTACTCTTTAGTCGAGCAACTGAGCGAAGCGAAATTTGTGAACATAGTTCTGGTGAGGTTAAGCATAAAAAAAATCCCTCCGTAGTAAGCGAAGGGATAATATATAGATAGGTTAGTAAGTACGGGAACCAAATTCCCTTCACAATATTAGAAATAAATTCCTTTAACCAAAAAATATTTTCCAATTATTTTATTAACATTTTTGGTATAGCTGTGGATAAGCCAAGTGGAAATACTATCAATCTTATAGATGATTAAATCATTTAAAATAATTAAGCGTAGTATTTTCTTAATGTCGTATAATTTTAATATTGCTGAAAGACTTGCCAGTCAGGCATT
>JANORJ010000397.1:0-1879 GCA_031415255.1 Chitinophagaceae bacterium
TGTGTAAGAGCAATCAGCTCTCTCGTCATATCAGCTAATTTTTCGTTATAAGCCACAGTTCAGTCTTTTGTCTTAGAATAATAAAAATGCTGCACCTTCTTGGTGCCTTCCACTGCATCATCAATAAAAGCATGAAGAGAATCTGCTGTTACTAATTGATAAACAATCCGCTTAGGAAAGTCATGTCCTAGGTTTTCAAAAACAAACGTATTCTCCGTTGCAGAAGTCATTTTAAAGGCAATTGGATTTTTATTGTTTTGATCTTCTACAGTTGATATATAAAAAATTCCTTCTTTTGTTTTTGTAAGTGCTACTCTTTCAGTAATAGTTGTATCAGTTCCTTTTATCATGTATCCTTTATTCTGCATATAGTTTTTATCAACTCTTTTCCATTCTTCGCAGATAACGGCTTTCTTACCTTTCATTTTCCACACTCCTTCCAAAGCAAACAGTTTCTTAAATACCTTCTTATTATCCGTCGGATAATAAAATGATACTAGAAAAATTGCTGCTACTATAATAAGTATGCTATTTCTCATTCTCGTTTTTATTGTGGAATGCTATGAAGGCCAATTCTGTTCCCTTCTGTATCAAAAATTACAGCCATAAAACCATACTCCGGTGATATTTCAGTTTTGGGCATCATAATTTTTCCACCGGCCGTTTCTACTTTATCCAATACCTGCTGCAGATCAGGATTTCCATTCAGGTAAATTAGCGGGCCGTCAGTTGCAGATGGTTTATGAAACCCGCCGCTATCAACCACAGCCCCACCAATACCAGTTGCCATATCATCCACCGGAAACATTCTCATCTTAATATTCGGCATATCCAACGGTATCAGTGAAACACCAAAAATAGCTTCATAAAATTTTGTTGCCCTGTCAAGATCGGTGGCTCCTATTTCGAACCAGCTAATTGCATTGTTCATGATTGATTGTTTTGATTGTTTAAATTATTGTTCTACTAAATAATTGTAATTATTTTTTTGGGGCAGACATTTTTTTCATCCTTTTATACGCTGTGCCTATCAATTCTTTTAAAACCTTTATATCCACATCGGCCAGTTTATTAATATACAAACAAGAGCCACCCGTTTTACATTTTCCCAATTTTTTTACAAGGTCTTTGTAATTACCAATTCCCGGCATTATGTACAAAGTAAGGTTTTGCTTTCTTGGCGAAAAGCCGGTAATAAACCAATCTCCTTCCCGTTTGGTTGTTGGAGATTTATAACGATAGCTTCCAAAACCTACAATGCTGGCACCCCACATTTTAGGTTCGGCTTTAGTAATTTTTTTAATTAGTGCCAGTATAGCCAAGCTATCTTTTCTCTTTACTTCATTTTCTACAGTTTGAAGAAACGCTTCTACACTGGCATCGTTCAGTTTTGTTTTTAGTTCTGCCATTATTATTTAATTTATATCTTTCCCTTCTTTGAGTTTAGCAATGTTTCCCTCTAATTGTTTTTTGGCAGCATCGTTGCTGGCTTGTGCTATTGCTTTCTCTGCATGTTCAATTGCTTTTTTATACTCTCCTTTTGCAGAGTAACCAAACATCAACCCAAAGTTGGCAAAATATACATCGCCATTTTTTTGCTTGTTGGCATTAAACACTTCCATTGCTTTATCAACTCTTTTAGAAGTAATTAATGAACGTCCATACGCTGCATATTGTGCGGAGGTAGCCATGGTTAATGCTTCATTCATTACAGAATCTGCTTGTGGTAAACGATTTAGTTTTTCATAGCCAGTTGCCAAGTTTCGTAAACTCACATAACTTTTCTGTCCCTGAAAACCAGTTACTGCTCTTTGTGCCCAGCCTAAAGCTTCTTCCAAATTAATATTTTTATTAAAGCAAAATGACGAAGCCTGTAGCA
>JANORJ010000398.1:0-8739 GCA_031415255.1 Chitinophagaceae bacterium
GATTGGGGACCCGTTGGATATGATCGTGTAGACTATTACTATTTACCCGATATTGAAACCTATTATTATGTTCCCAATAAAAAATTTGTTCACTTAAACCCAGCCGGCAAATGGGTGTACTCTAATGGTTTACCACATGCATACAGCGGTTATAATCTTTATAATGGATATAAAGTAGTGATTAACCAGCCTAATGCTTATAAATATCATAAAGCACATAAGATAAAATATGCAGGGTATAAAGCAAACCACAGTCAGGTAATAATAAAAAATAGCAAGGAAGCTAAATACAAAAGAAATGGCCACAGTAATGGCAAAACAAAAGGAAGACACTAGTGAAGATGTTTCAATGAGAAAAGCCGCCCTTGTGGCGGTTTTTTATTGCCCCCAATAACAGATAGTGACTAATTAGCCAAAGCCACTCATCTCCCTCATTTCATTTACTTTTGCCCAAAATAAAGTGTCTATGAAACTGTCGCATTTATCTGAAACATTGATTGGTTCTGAAATAGTAAAACTCGGTGGAGAGATAAGAGAAAAAATTCGCCAGGGGGAAAAGATTTATAATTTCACCGTTGGTGATTTCGATCCTGCTATTTTTCCTATTCCCAAAGAACTGGAAGATGCAATTGTAGATGCTTATCGTAAACATTTCACTAACTATCCGGCCGCCGAAGGCAATTTAGATTTAAGAGAAGCGATACACTCTTTTATAAAAGAGGAACAAGGATTGGACTATGGCACTATTGAAATTTTAGTGGCTTCCGGTGGCCGTCCGTTAATCTATGCTGTGTTTAGAGCCGTGTGTGATAAAGGCGATAAAATTATTTATGCCGTACCAAGTTGGAATAATAATCACTACACCCATTTTATCGGTGGCGAACATATAGTGATAGAAGCAACTGCGGCTAATAACTTTATGCCTACTGCCAACGACCTTCGTCCACATATAAAAGAAGCAACACTCATTTCATTATGCTCACCACAAAATCCTACTGGCACCACTTTTAAAAAAGAAGAACTGGAAGCCATCTGCGATTTGGTAATTGAAGAAAATGCAAGACGTGGTGAAGGCCAAAAGAAATTGTATGTGATGTATGACCAGATGTACTGGCATCTTACTTACGGTGATATTAAACATTACAATCCTGTTACACTCCGTCCGGCGATGAGAGAGTACACTATTTTTATTGATGCTATCAGTAAAGTGTTTGCCGCTACCGGCGTACGGGTTGGTTGGGGAATGGGACCTGCAACCGTTATCAATAAAATGAAAGCCATACTCACCCATATTGGTGCTTGGGCACCTATGGCAGAGCAAAAAGCAGTGGCTTATTACCTCGGTAACAGGGATGGTATTAAAAATTACTTATCCGGTTTCAAAGCAGCCATTGAAGAAAGATTGCACAGCATTTATGATGGGTTTATGCAATTGAAAAGTGAAGGCTTGTTTGTAGATGCCATTGCCCCCGAAGCTGCTATTTATCTTACTATAAAAATTGACCTGGTCGGAAAGAAAACCGCAGAAGGAAAAAAATTAGCCGACCAAAGCGAAGTAACTGCTTATGTTCTTAACGCCGCAGGGTTAGCCGTTGTTCCGTTTTATGCTTTTGGTGCTGCTAAAAGTTCTACCTGGTACAGGCTTAGTGTTGGCACTTGCAAAAAAGAAGAAATTGGGGAGATGATTGGGAAACTGAGAGAGGCGTTGATGAAATTATCCTTATAGGGAGAAATACAGCAGCTTATTTTTTAATTCTTATTTATCAAAAACCTAAACGGCTTCATCCGAAAATATTTTGTTTCTTTTAAAATCTTTTTCTTGTTGGAAGTAATACGATTGCGGTCAACCAATTCATGTGCAGTGCAAAATTGATCAGAAGATTCGGTATTTAGTAAAATCTGGTTTAGACACTCCACTTCCTGTTCAATGGTCTTTTCATCCAGTAACCCGGTATTGAAAATGACTAACAGGTTTCGGTTGGAGCTTATCATAGATTATTAGTATTTAGTAGCCGCTCATTCCTTTTTGGCTGGGGCAGCCACATCCTTTACCACCTTTGCCGCCACCTGAATAATAATTTTTATTACAAGATGCCAAGAACATAATAATTAACAAGGCTGCTACTATTTTGTTTACTGTCTTCATAATTTGCCCATTGAACTCCTTTTGGAAGAAGTTCTAAATTAAAACTATTTTACAAGGAAATTAGTATCCCGTTTAAACAAAACGGATAAAAATTAACATGGATCAGCTTTTTAGGGAAAAAACAGCCGGAAAAACCCGCATATTAGTGGCTCCATTAGATTGGGGGCTCGGTCATGCCACCCGGTGTATCCCCATCATCCGGGAGCTGCTGGCGCAGGGATGTGATGTTTGGATGGCTGGCGAAGGGACGCAGGCAACATTACTAAAAGCAGAATTTCCTGAATTACCTTTTTGGGAACTACCCGGCTATCGAATACACTATGCAAAAACAGCCAAAGGTCTTATCTGGAAAATGATACAACAAGGCCCAAAAATCCGGCGGGCTATTCTATATGAGCATCTCTGGTTAAAAAAAATGGTTGCCCAGCATAACTTCGATGCCGTTATCAGTGATAATCGCTATGGACTGTATCATCCTGACGTTCCATGCATTTTTATTACTCATCAATTAATAATAAAAAGCTCAGCAGGAAAATGGACAGAGAAATTTTTACAGAAAAGAAATTATAAGTACATCAATAAATTTACCGCTTGTTGGGTGCCAGACATTGAACAAGAAAGCAATCTCGCAGGTGAATTATCGCACCCTGTAATAAAACCTGCTGTTGCGGTTCATTACATTGGTTTGCTGTCAAGGTTTAAGAAAAAAGATTCCTTCGACCCTTCGGTAAACTCAGGGATCAGGACTGAGAAAAAAAATCAATTATTGATCATTCTCTCCGGTCCGGAACCACAACGAAGTATTTTGGAAGAAAAAATTATTGCTGACATCAGTCATTATAATGGCACGGCAACAGTGGTAAGGGGGTTGCCCGGCTCTGCGTCATTAATTCCTTCTACCAATATGATAAAATTTTACAATCACTTATCAGCTGCTGAATTAAATATCGAAATGCAGGAAGCAGAATATGTTATCGGCCGCAGTGGTTATAGTACGGTGATGGATATAGTGGCTTTGCAAAAGAAAAGCATTCTTATCCCAACACCGGGACAAACAGAACAGGAATATCTTGGAAATTATTTAATGAAAAACAAAGTAGCCGTTTGCTTTACTCAAAAAGATTTTTCACTGAATAAAGCATTGAATGTGGCTGCTGATTATAATTATACTGTTCCAACAATAGATAGCAGTCAGGCTTTATCAAAGACTATTGAACTGTTTCTAGCTCAATCTTCTGCACCAGCTTTAGGATAATCAAAAAACCAGAACTCCTTTTTGGCTTCTTTAAAGTCAGCCCATTTATTGCAATCAATTCTTATCCCAAAAACGCCGCAGGTAGGAATATTATCTATCCGCACATCAGTAAGCATGTTGGCAAAATCAGTAATGCCGTAGTTGTGAGAGAAGATGGCAATAGTTGTAAGACTATCATCTGCAGCGGTGATAACGGAATAAAAAGCTGCCGTTTCTGCGAGGTACAACTTTTCTTTAAAAATTATTTCTTCTTTTTTCCGGTTGAAAATTTCTGCAAAACATTTCGCTGTCTTCGCTGCTCTTTTTGCAGGACTTGCAATAAATGCATCAATCTTAGTTTTTTTTTCGACTAACCGTTGCGCCATTACCGGTGCATCTTTTTTTCCCCGTTCATTTAATGGTCTGTCAAAGTCATCCAAGCCGGGATTGCCCCAATCGCTTTTAGCATGACGAACAAGAATAAGTTGTTTCATAACATTTTTTTATAACGCTACCCAATACATTTCTCGCAAAGGTGCGAAGACGCAAAGAATAAAAAAGATCGTTCTATATTTTATATTAATACTCACTATAACAAAAGTAATAAACGACTTCATCAATATTGGGGTATAAAGCTCCGCTGCGGCGGATTGGGGTTTTAATACCCCCTTACATTCTTTCCTTCCATATAATTGATAAAAGCCTTATTAACGACTTTATTGCCACCAGGGGTAGGATAGTTGCCGGTAAAGTACCAGTCGCCAAGATTATTGGGGCAGGATTTATGCAAGTCTTCTATCGTTTGAAAAATAACGTCCACCGGAATATCAAGCCCGGCCGGTGTTATCAGTTGTGCAATTTTTGCAGAGAGCTCTTCAGTAGTAAATTGTTTGTACAATTGTTTTACTACATTTTCTGTGTGCAATTGATTATTACGTTGCAGGTTTTTACATTTTTCCAGCAATTCTTTCAAGCAGTTTTCGTTGCCTCTTTCTTTCATCAGTTCCACGGCTGCATTAAAAGCAATAAAGTCGCCCATCTTGCTCATGTCAATGCCATAACAATCGGGATAACGTATTTGGGGTGAAGAAGAAACTACAACAATGCGTTTTGGCTTTAATCTTCCCAGCATCCGAATGATGCTTTCTTTCAACGTTGTTCCCCTTACAATGGAATCATCAATTACTACCAATGTATCCTCACCGGGGCGAACAGTGCCATAAGTAATATCATAAACGTGTTGCACCATTTCATTGCGGCCGGTATCTTCTGTAATGAAGGTTCTCATCTTCACGTCTTTGATAGCAATTTTTTCTATCCGTATGCGGCGATTCACCATTTCACTCAGCTTCGCTGCGTCATAATCTTTGCCCCAGCTAAGTATGCGTTCTACTTTTACTTTATTCAGGTACGCTTCCATGCCTTTCACCATACCAAGAAAAGCAGTTTCAGCAGTATTTGGTATAAAAGAAAAAATGGTGTTTTTTAAATCATGGTCTATGGCATTGAGTACCGGCTCACTCAGGTTATAGCCCAATGCTTTTCTTTCTTTATAAATTTTTTCGTCGCTGCCTCTTGAAAAATAAATCCGTTCAAAACTGCATGCCTTTCTTTCTTTTGGTTCTAGTATCTGTGCTATTTCTACTTCTCCTTTCTCATTTACAATTAATGCATGTCCGGGCATCAGTTCTTGTACTTCATTTTCACCTACATTAAAAGTTGTTCTGATGGCAGCTCTTTCTGATGCGGCTACTACCACTTCATCATTAATATAATAATAAGAGGGTCGTATGCCATGTGCATCACGAAATACAAAGCCAATACCATTACCCGTTACGCCGCCCACATGAAAACCGCCATCCATCAGCGGCAATGTTTTTTTCAATACTTTTTTGATATCCATTTTTTCCGGCGAGGCTTCATCTTCTTTGCACAAAAATGTATGCATCAATTCAATCATGGCAGCCAGATCGCTGAAGCGAACGGTGTGATGCGGCTCCTTGCCTATCAGCTCAAATAATTCATCGGAATTGACAATATTAAAATTGCCTGCTAGTGCCAGGTTACGGGAAGGAATAGTATCACGGTTAATAAAGGGATGGCAATACTCCATTTTGTTTTTGCCCTGTGTACCGTAGCGAAGGTGACCCAACAGCAGTTCGCCCAAAAAATTTACATGCCCTTTCATCAAACCCGGGTGAGTTTTAATATCGGGATGATATTTTTCCAACTCTTCTATTTCTTTACCAATTTGTTGAAAAATATCGGCGATAGCCTGAGGGGCATTACTGCGTATGCGGTTTAAAAAAGGATAGCCCGGTTCTACATTTAATTTTACGGTGGCTATGCCTGCACCGTCTTGTCCACGGTTGTGCTGCTTTTCCATCAGCAGGTATAGCTTATTAAGTCCCCACAGCACTGTACCATACTGTTGCTGGTAATATGAAAAGGGTTTCCTTAGCCGAATGAATGCCAATCCGCATTCATGTTTAATGGGGTCACTCATGAGGAAGGGCAAAGGTAAGAGTTAAGACAATATGGTTATATTAATTCATCCCTTTCAATACTGGTTTCTATCTCTATGATACAAGAAAATGAAAAGCCTTGGGTCGGATGAGTATGATTGAGCTGTTCCTAAACAGTGAGTTGAGATAAAAATTCCCCTAGAGGCCAATGATGATGTAATAAAATTTATCTAATAGGCTGGTACTTTGCCATTATAGAAAGCCGCTGCATCAGTAACGGCTTTCTCTTAGTATATCAAATCAATTTATAAGGGCTTTTTGTCTGCTGAAAATTTCCTTAGCTGAGGACAATCCGCTTCTGTTTGTGTATCCACACTTACGTAATAAGTTGGCAACTTTGTGGTCATCCATTTCTCCATAGCTTTTGCCTTTTTTTCTTCCAGGGCAAATTGAGAAATCTTGCTGTAATCATCATGCAGGTTCAAACGATGTGGCGCTGTCCTTGATTTTAAATAAACAATTCTTACCCCTTTCTTTCCTTGCTCATCTGTATAGGCTGTTGGCTGAGAGTACTCTCCAATTTTCATTTTTGCAATCATACCCACCATGTCTTTATCCAATGCATCAATGGTAACATTAGTAGAGCCATCTCTGTTGGTGATAAAAGGACCGGAGTATTTGGCTGCTTCATCATCACTGTATTTAGAACCGGCGGCATTAAAACTTATTGTACCTGCAATGATTTTTGAACGAACTGAATCCAATTTTATTTTTGCCTGTGCTATTTCAGCATCTGTTACCGGTGGTATGCGGAGTATGTGGCGAACGTTAGCGTCATCACCATTGCGCTGCACCATTTGAATAATGTGATAGCCAAATTTCGATTTTACCGGCGCAGATATTTCTCCGTCCTTTAAGCGGAATGCCGTTGACATAAAAATAGGATCCCAGGTTTTTTCATTCCGGTTCAATTGATACTGCCCGCCACGGTCTTTACTACCCGGATCTTCTGACACCTGTTTGGCCAGTTTATCAAACGTGGTAGCTTTTGATTCAATTTGCTTTTTATAATTATTCATTTCCCCTACAATATATTGCTCCAGATCTCTGGATGCTTTGGGATAAACGATTATCTGACCAATCTCCAGTTCCGATTCATAGAATGGTAAACTATCGGTTGGTATTTTATCAAAGAAAGCTTTTACTTCGTTGGGTGTGATTCTTACGTTGTCAACAATTTTGCGCTGCATGGCGCCGGAAAGCTTTTGCTCTTTCACCGATTCCCTTGCATCATCTTTTATCTGGTAAATACTTTTCCCGGCCATTTCTTCCAGTGCTTCCTGGCTACCCAACTGGTTGATATAGTAACGTATTTTTTGATCCAGTTCTGCTTCCACCTCATCATCGGTAACAGGCAATGAATCTTTTTCGGCCTGCAGCATTAATACTTTAGAAACAATAGCTTGCTCCATCAGCAAACATTCGGCATTATCCGGAACTGTTCCGCCCTGCCGTGCAATATCCAAAATAGAATTGGTAATGTCTGATTGAAGAATAATACGGTCGCCAACAATAGCAGCAATTTTATCAGCTATTATCTTTTTTGCCTGGGTTTGCGCTACTACTGTAAAGCTCAGTAGCAGGAAACAAGCAGTGAATATTTTTTTCATATAATGCATAAACTCAAAAGTAGTTTTCCCGGTAAAACTTATAGGTAGTTTTGGGAGTATTTAACAAAAGTTTGTTAGGAAGGCACAAGGTGCAAGCCACACGGTACAAGAAGGTCGTTTCGATGAAAAATTCACGACTTGTGCCCTGAACCTTGTTCCTTGTCTTCTTACCTTCTTGTTCCTTGATTTCTTACAGCGTACGTTTTACTTCTTCAATCTCATACGCCTCTACCACATCGCCCACTTTATAATCAGTAAAGTTTTTAATCGTTAATCCGCATTCCATACCTGACAATACTTCTTTTGCATCATCTTTAAATCTTTTCAACGAAGCCAGTTCTGCATTATTATCGCCAGTTGGATAGATTACTATACCATCTCTGATGAGGCGGATTTTAGAATCTTTCTTAATCTTACCATCTCTTACAGTACAACCGGCTACTGTTGCTTTGTCAAATTTGAATACTTCTCTTATCTCTACGTTAGCTACTATTCTTTCCTGCACTTTTGGCTCCAGCATTCCTTCCATGGCACTCTTCACTTCTTCAATAGCATTGTAGATGATGGAGTACATTTTTATTTCGATACCTGCATTATCAGCCAGTTTAGATGCCTGTAATGATGGACGAACGTTGAAGGCAATAACGATGGCATCCGATGCTTCTGCCAGTACAATATCACTTTCATTGATCTGGCCAACACCTTTGTGAATTACACTTACCAGAATTTCCGGTGTAGACAATTTTTGTAATGAGTCACTCAATGCTTCTACAGAACCATCCACGTCACCTTTAATGATAACTTTCAATTCTTTGAAACTTCCGAGTGCCAGACGGCGACCAATCTCATCCAGTGTAATATGTTTCTTGGTTCTGATACCCTGCTCTCTCAATATTTGTGCACGGCGATAAGCAATTTCTTTTGCTTCTGCTTCATCAGCATACACTTTGAATTTTTCACCGGCCTGTGGTGCACCATTCAGTCCTAATATTACCGCCGGTGCCGAAGGACCAGCTGCTTCTTCTTTCTTATTTCTTTCATTGAACATGGCTTTTACCCGTCCAAAATACTGTCCACTCACTATCAAATCGCCGGGATGCAGCGTTCCGTTTTCAACAAGTAATGTTGCTACATAACCACGGCCTTTATCCAACGATGCTTCAATGATAGTACCTGTAGCTTCCCTATCAGGGTTTGCTTTCAGGTTCAGCATTTCTGCTTCCA
>JANORJ010000399.1:0-14550 GCA_031415255.1 Chitinophagaceae bacterium
TTGGATAAATCGAAGCCGGTAGAATACGATGCAAAAAAAGATGCCAATTACCTGAGTTTTCATGCCGTGGCAATGGACAGTTCGAATCAAACCATGAAAGTGGTATATCGTAACGGCGAAATCCCTAACCTGATGATCAGCGAAAGATTGGTATTAAAAGGGAAATATGAGAATGGCCATTTTGAATGCAAAGATGTGCAGACAAAATGCCCCTCGAAATACAAAGAAGAAATGAAGCCTACTGAAAAAAGCATAGGAACTACATCCGCTTCAAAACCGGCACCAACTAATTTTGAAGCCAACAAATAATAAACCCGAATGGACTACATCGGCGAGCATCTTTTACCCGGCCAGTTAGGACATTTTTTTATTGTACTCTCAATAGTTGCATCGCTGATTGCCACTTTTGCTTATTTTAAGTCTGCCCAATCAAAAAATGATGCGGATGCTTCCCATTGGAAAAAGCTGGCCCGTTATGCTTTTCTCACCGAAATAATTTCTGTATTCGCCATCTTCGGCATTTTATTCTACATTATTTCCAATCACCTTTTTGAGTATAAATATGCCTGGCAACACAGCAGCCGCTCATTAGAAGTAAAATACTTGCTGGCTTGTTTTTGGGAAGGACAGGAAGGAAGCTTTTTACTGTGGAGTGTTTGGCATTGTGTACTCGGTGCCATCTTGATTAGAACAAGTAAAAAATGGGAAGCTCCGGTAATGACGGTGATAAGCTTTGCACAGTTTTGCCTTGCAACTATGATTGCTGGCATTTATATTTTTGGCTGGAGGATGGGTTCCAACCCTTTTATTTTATTAAGAGATTCGGGTGTTTTGGATAATGCACCTGCATTGCATATTGCAGGTGATGTTGCACAAGGTCTACGGCAGGATTTTATGTTGTCTATCAAAGATGGTAACGATTTGAATCCCTTATTACAGAATTACTGGATGGTTATTCATCCTCCCGTTTTGTTTATGGGCTTTGCTTCTACCATTGTTCCGTTTGCATTTGCTATTGCGGGATTATGGAAAAAGAAATTTGGTGAATGGACAAAACCGGGTTTGCCCTGGGCATTGTTTTCAGCTGCCATTTTAGGAGTAGGTATTATGATGGGTGCCATGTGGGCTTATGAATCACTAACTTTTGGTGGTTACTGGGCATGGGACCCGGTAGAAAATGCCTCTTTAGTTCCTTGGTTGATTTTAATATCTGGCATACACACCTTACTTATTTATAAACACACCGGTCATTCATTAAGAGCAACACACCTGTTTTTTATTCTCGTTTTTGGATTTATTCTTTACTCCACTTTTCTTACCCGTACAGGGATTCTGGGAGAAACATCAGTGCATGCTTTTACCGGGGAAGGTAGTAATCTGTTTATTCACCTGTTGATAGTAATGGCCATTGCATTGATACCGGCATTTGTATTATTCTTTAACCGCTACCGAGAAATCCCTTCTATTGAAAAAGAAGAAAGCAGTTCCTCCAGAGAATTCTGGATGTTTATCGGCTCCTTAGTTTTCTTTTTATCGGCTCTTGTTATTATTGCAATTACTTCTATTCCAGTTTACAATAAAATATTCGGCACTAAAATGGCGCCGCCGGAAAAAGCTGAGTTTACTTACAACCAGATACATGTTTTTGTTGCCATCATCATTGCAGTACTCACAGCTGTAACACAATACCTTAAATACAAAGAGACCAACACTAAATATTTTCTGAAAAAAATAATAGTACCAACAATCATTGCGGCTGTCATCGCAACCTTGATACTTGTTTTAGGAGATGTAAATTATAAAAAAGAAACATACGGCTTTATGGCTGCCATTTGGATAGCTGTAGCCTGTAGTGTGTATGCTATCGTCGCCAATGCATCGTATATCTGGTTAGGATTAAAAGGAAAATTAAAATTATCAGGCGGTTCTATTTCACATTTTGGTTTTGGATTAGTATTGTTGGGGATTCTTATTTCTTCCTCAAAAAAAGAAGTGCTGTCGAATAATATTAATGGCATTCCTGCACCGTTAGATAAAAATGAAAACCCAAGAGAAAACCTTACACTGGTAAAAGGATTAACGGTTGATATGGGCAAATATGCAATTACCTATGAAGGAGATTCATCACATCCGAAAAAACAACTTTCGTTTTATAAAGTACGTTTCAAAAGAAAAGATGGAAAGGAAGAGTTTATGCTCACTCCTAACTCATTTGTAAATTATAAAGGTAACGAAGGGTTAATGAGTAATCCTGATTCAAGACATTACTGGAACCATGATGTGTTTACTTATATCACTTCTATCTCCAATCCCGACAAACGACAGGACACGGCTTCTTTTAAACCTAATAGTATGAAAACGGGTGACTCTCTTTTTTATTCCAGCGGTTTTATCATTTTGCAGGAAGTAAAAAAAACAACAGATAGTTTGCCGGAAGAGCTTTTTGGCAAAGACGGAAGCCTGCACGAAGCCCGGTTAAAAGTTTATTCCAAAACAGGTACCTCCTATTCCATTGCTCCAAAATTAGCTTTTGCAAAAGGCGGTGAATTGGCTTTGCCCGATACAGTTGTCTCCGAAAACTTAATATTTCAATTACAGAAAGTAAATTCAGACAATAGCATTGTACTGGGAGTAAAAGAATCCAACGCCATTATGGATTATATTACGTTGAAAGCTTATAAGTTCCCCTTTATCAACCTACTCTGGGGCGGCGTATTAATCACAGCTATTGGCATCACCATCAGTATGGTACGGCGGATACAGTTAAACCGTAGCAACGGCACTGAGTCTTAATTTTAGCTTTTCAGAAACAGCATCCCTTGTAGTTTTGTTGTCAGGTATAGAAAATGCGGGGTCTGTGTTCTAATTTTACAATCTAATGCATCGCACCGGGTCATATAGCAAACTATTAAAACTTTTATTTCCTCTACTGTTATTGACAGGCAGTCACTTATTTGCTCAGGTTGAATTGCCAACCCCAGTTATTGATTCCAATGAACTGGCATTGAAATACATGAAAGAGCAACGAAAGAAATGGGGGCCGAATGATACAGTTTTAGTTCCTGCCATCTTTTATCAGAATGAGATAATAAATTACAAGGAAGAACCTATGATTTGGGTGTCGAAGCTATCGCCGGATAAGCTGGCTAAGTTTATTGAAGAATGGACAAGACTTCGCAATGCTGTTTATGTAACATATCCATATGCGAGAATTGCGGGCGGCACTATTAACGATATTAATAAAACCCTTGTTGGAGTAAGTGGCAAAAAAGAAAGAAAAGCTCTTATCAAATCAAGGGAAAAAGATTTAAAGAAAGAATTTACCGAACCGCTGTCCAATCTTTCTGTGTATCAGGGAAAAATACTGATGAAACTGATTAACCGGCAAACCGGTAATAACTGTTACGAAATCATAAAGGAATACAAGGGCGGATTAAATGCCCGGCTATATCAAACTGTGGCCTGGTTTGTAGGTGGCAACCTAAAACAGGATTGGGATACAAAAGAAAATACCATGGACCGGCAGATTGAGAATATTGTGAAAGAAATTGATGGAACATGGTATAATAATCCGTACAGGTATTAAAAATGATTGCAGGTTATCCTTTAACCGCAGATAACATTTATTTCCTTTCATTGCATATCTTTATCCGACACAAACTTTTAGCTATAGCTATTTCTGAGCTCTTCAACCAGCAGCAAGCTAGAAGTAAGCGGTAATTTTATAGTCCATCATCCAATAATTTACAGAAGCATTATGCGGGCAATTATCTTGACACTATCATTTATTTTTACCCTGACCAAAATTTTCGGACAAGTAGAAAATACGAGGCTTAAAATCTCACATTTAACAGGAGATTTTTATATTTATACAACTTACAACACATATCAAGAAAGTCAAGTGCCAGCAAACGGGATGTACCTTGTAACTAATAACGGTGTTGTTATGTTTGATACACCTTGGGACACATCACAATTTCAACCATTGCTTGACAGTATAAAATTAAACCATAACAAAAGTGTGGTAATGTGTTTTGCAACGCATTGGCATAGCGACAAAACTGCTGGACTTGAATATTACAGGCAACTGGGAATTAAAACCTATACTACAGTCCTTACAGATGAATTAAGCAAAAAAAATAATAAAAAAAGGGCTGAATTTTTAATGGTAAAGGATACAGTCTTCAATATCGGACAATATTCTTTTTATACTTATTACCCGGGACAAGGACATACTGTAGACAACATTATAATATGGTTTAAAAAAGAAAAAATTCTCTACGGCGGCTGCTTAATAAAAGGTGCTGATGCTGAAGATTTAGGCTATACAGACGATGGAAATGAAACAGAATATGCATCCACGCTGAAAAAAGTTCAGAAAAAATGTCAAAATCCAAAGTTTATTATCATAGCACACAGCGATTGGAAAAATATAAATTCATTAAAGCATTCTATAATGATGGCGAAAGAACTAAAAAATAAAAACTACCGTTAACTTGGATTTTGTGCAAATTGGGCTGATGAAATAACAATAAGCATTGGTAAAGTGTCAACCAATAGCAGGGTTATTAATTAACAGTGTCAACTAATTACAGGACGGGTCAAATATTCTGTTTAGCTTTTGTTCGGGCTGGACAAACATCGCTGAACTTTTGTACTTAACTTCAATTTTATATTTTCAATCAGCAGCGGTTCAGGACAGATGGATTTTTATTTTCCAACCTGCACAAAGCCCTGCCCGAAACCCGCCTTTGCATAAAGCTTCGGCGGATAAACCAGTAATATGAAACTAGATATACTTGCTATTGGCGTTCACCCGGATGATGTGGAACTTGGCTGTTCGGGTACTTTAATTAATGAAATAAAAGCTGGTAAAAAAGCCGGTATAGTTGACCTTACACAAGGAGAATTAGGAACAAGAGGCACTGTTGAAACCCGCTACAACGAAGCGGCCAACGCTGCCATGATAATCGGTGTGCAGGTACGGGAAAATTTAAAAATGAGAGATGGCTTTTTTGAAAATGATGAAGCCAATAAATTAAAACTCATATCTGCCATCCGGAAATACCAACCAGATATTGTTATTGGTAATGTGCTGCACGACCGCCACCCCGACCATGGCAGGGCCGGAAAAATGATTGCCGATTGTTGTTTTCTTGCTGGCCTTGCCAAAATAGAAACCACCGATGAAAACGGAACGGTGCAAAAAAAATGGCGGCCATCGTATGTATTGCATTACATACAAGACTGGTATCATGAGCCAGATTTGTTAATTGACATCAGCGATGTGTTTGAACAGCGGATGAAATCAATAGAAGCCTACATCACACAATTTCATACCGCAAGTGGCAGCACCAATGAACCACAAACTTATATCTCCACCCCCGACTTTCTCGAAAGTGTAATTGCCAGAGCAAGAATGTTTGGCAAACGCATCGGGGTGAAATATGCCGAGGGTTTTATCAGCGAAAAAAAGATTGGCATCCGCCGTCTTGATGCACTAATTCAAAACGAAACTTAAACACCTGTTAGCAGTTAGCTTTTTACCAAAACATTAGACAAAATCACTGTTTATCCACATCAATCGGTTGCCTTATTTTTCGGCTCTCTTTAGCAGATATAGTTTACCTTTGCCTATCTGAAAAAGTAGTATATGGCAAGTCCGAAATTTTCAAATGCAACACAATCCTTTCATGCCGAATTAAAGAAAAGGATTAGTGATTATTTTAAACAGGCTGGCAAGGCTTCTACCGGCAACTTTTCCTTATACTTTAAGGCCATTGTTCTGGTGCTTAGTTTTGTAGCTGTTTATGTTCACTTGGTGTTTTACACACCTACTACCTGGCTGGCTATTACAGAATGTATCATTCTTGGCGGATTAACTGCTGCCATTGGTTTTAATGTAATGCATGACGGTTTGCACGGTAGTTTCAGCCGCTACAAATGGGTGAATGAACTAGCTGGATTATCATTAAATTTTTTGGGGGCCAATAATTTTATGTGGCGTTCAAAACATAATATCATCCATCACACTTATACCAATATTGAAGGCATTGATGATGACATTGAAGCCAAACCATTGCTCCGTCTTTGTGAAACACAGAAATATTATAAAATTCACCGGTTTCAGCATTGGTATTTCTGGTTAGCTTATTCTTTACTTTATATCTGGTGGGTTTTCTTTACTGACTATAAAAAATATTTTCTCGGAAGAATTGGTCCTACGTCGCTAACCAAAATGAGCATCGGCGACCATCTCTCTTTCTGGGGTTTTAAATTATTACATGCCTTTATCTTTGTGGCCATTCCTATCTACACATTAGGTTTCTCAACTTGGGGACTTGGCTTTCTCATTTATGGCATGTTTACTGGTGTTGTATTAAGTATTGTTTTCCAATTAGCACATACGGTAGAAGAAACACACTTTCCGCAGGCTAATGCAACAACCGGAAAGATGGAAGACGAATGGGCAATACACCAGCTAAAAACAACAGCCAACTTTGCTACCGGCAACCGTTTAATTTCATGGTTGGTTGGTGGTTTAAATTTTCAGGTAGAGCATCATCTTTTTCCAAGAATATCACATGTACACTATCCTGCCATCAGCAAGATTATTAAAAAGGCCTGCCAGGATTTTGGTATGCCGTATATCGAATATCCAAAAATGAGATTAGCATTAGCTTCTCATATAACTCATCTTAAAAACCTGAGTCGGAAATAATCAGCGGCTTACATATATAATTAAAGGGAGTCGTTACGGCTCCTTTTTTATTACCCGGTAAGTCTATTCCCTTAAAAGTCAGGGTCTTTTTTGCACAAATTAGTTTATGATTTTGCTACTATCGTAAAGCCCTTTAATTTACACCGCTTTTAATGCCACCCCACAATATGGTTGACCTTTCCAATTACAATCCAAACAATGTCAGTAACCCCAATAATAATATTTTTGGTTTACCGACAAACGAAGAAGATGCCCGTTTAATTATTGTACCCATTCCGTGGGAAGTAACAGTTAGCTATGGTGCTGGAACGGCCCGAGCCCCAGATGCAATTCTAAGAGCAAGTATGCAGGTAGACCTTTTTGACCCCGAATTTCCCGATGCCTGGAAACAAGGTTTCTTCATGCGGCCAACAGACAGAAAAATTTTAATGAAGAGTGATTATCTCCGCAAAGAAGCAGAACTGTATATTGATTATATATCCAAAGGAGAAGACGTAGCCGCCAACCAGTTTATGTGCAAAGCATTGAAAGAAGTAAATGAAGGTGGCGTTTTTATGAACACCTGGGTGTATGACCAGACAAAAGTGCTGCTGGAGAAAAATAAATTAGTCGGTCTTGTTGGTGGCGACCACAGTGGTCCGCTTGGTTTCTTTAAAGCCATTGCCGAAAAGCATGGGGACTTTGGTATTTTGCAAATTGATGCGCACTGCGACCTTCGTGCCGCCTATGAAGGATTCAATTATTCGCATGCCAGCATTATGTATAATGCATTGGAAGAAATTCCTCAGCTGCAACGGCTGATACAAGTTGGCGTAAGGGATTTTGGTGGCGACGAATGGGAGTATGTTAAGAAAAGTAACTACCGTATCATCGCTTATCTTGATAAAGAAATAAGAAACCGCCAGTATGAGGGACAAACCTGGAAACAAATAGCGGATGAGATAGTGGATAAGCTGCCTCAAAAAGTTTTTATCAGTTTTGATATTGATGGCCTTGACAGAAAGCTTTGTCCTTTTACCGGTACACCTGTTCCGGGTGGTTTTGAACTAGAGCAGGTTTTTTACCTGTTAAGCAAAGTGCTGGAAAGTGGTAAAACAATTGTTGGTTTCGACCTGAACGAAGTAGGTATAGGTGGTGATACAGACTGGGATGCTAATGTAGGTGCAAGGGTGCTATATAAATTGTGCAATTTATTGGTGACAAGTAATAGTTAAGATGAAGAAGTTTGAAATAACATTAAAGAATGAAAAACTGAAGCAATACGAAAGGATTGCTTTATTTTTTATCCTTATCAATCTTGCTATATTTATTTTTATGGCCATATCTGCTGAAACAAGGGCTACACGAATACCTGCTATTGGAAGCTCTGTATTAATTATCCTGGCATTAGCAATTGATTACTTTCTATTTTCGATAAAAAACAATGAAGGCTCTCCGTATAAACTTGCCGCCGAATATGTAATTACGATGGCATGGTCTCAGACGGACTACTGGTGGATTGCAATACCATGTTTTATACTCGGTTTACTTTATCAGTCAACAAAAAGACCATTACTGGTAAGTGTGCTACAAGAAAAAATTGTATATCCCTCCTTCCCCAAAAAAAATATAAGCTGGCTGGAACTTAACAGTATGATTCTAAAAGACGGGCTGCTTACCATCAATTTTAAAAACGATAAGTTTATTCAGCAGTTTATTGACGAAACAAAGACTGTCGTAAATGAACAGGATTTTAACGACTTTTGCAGTCAGCAATTGAATAAATGAGTTTACAACAATCCCCATACATACTTTACTCTGATGGTAAAGGAAAAATTTTTGAAGACACTTCTTTGTATGTTACCGGCAGAAGCGGCTGGGATGCAATGCCTGTTCCGCAAGATGAATGGATAGAATTGCCCGATGGTGGTTCCCTCTATGAACTACCGGGTAGAAAAGGTATTGGCATTGATGTAGAAACTGGCGAGATGCGGCTATGTGATAAAGGCTGGGCTGTAGCGGCTTTTATTCCACCGGCGCATACAGGTTTTTACTTGGCAGCTTATGAAACTGCTAAGGGTGCTCCTATCCTTCCATTATTTTGCTACACTGCTGCCGGATGGCTGAATGAAAAATTTTATGTGCCCGCCACAAGAGTAGAACCGGATATCCGACAGGATTGTGATGGCTACAATCAGGAAAAAATAAATAAAGGTGTAAAGGAATTACAGAAACATTATCCGCATAATCGTTTAGTTAGTCATCTTACTAATAATTGTGCATTGACGTATCAATGCCCCGCTGCCAGAAATTTTTCGCTTGGAAGGTGGGAATGCCCAGTGCCTGTTTCACCAGCTTGCAATGCAAACTGTGTTGGTTGTATTTCTTTACAGCCTGATGAAGAACAAATCGTTTCTACGCAAGACCGGTTAACCTTCAAACCAACGGCGGAAGAAATTGTAGAATTCACCGTTCCGCATTTAGAATCTGCTCCCTTTCCTATTATTAGTTTTGGTCAGGGTTGCGAAGGTGAGCCATTATTAATGTGGGAGACGATAAGAGAATCAATTATAGAAATAAGAAAACACACTTCCAAAGGAAGCATCAATATCAACACCAATGGTTCAAAGCCGGATGCGGTGAGAGCATTGTGTGAAGCAGGTTTGGATTCTATCCGGGTAAGTACTAACTCCGCAAGAAAAGAAATTTATACACCGTATTATCGTCCTAACAATTATCAGTTTGAAGATATTATTGAAAGCCTGAAAGTAGTAAACAGTTTCGGCGGCTGGACATCTATCAACTTTTTTGTTTTTCCCGGTATGACCGACTCAGTAGCTGAATATGAAGCGTTGAGAAAACTGATAAAAGAAACTGGGCTGAAAATGATTCAATGGCGCAATTTTAATATTGATCCTGATTGGTATTTAGGAAAGATTGGCGTAGGTGACACCGGTGAATGCCTGGGAGTAAATCAATTACAACAATTAATCCGGGAAGAATTTCTTGATTTGAAATACGGCTACTTTAATCCGCCAATAGAACGTATCAAAGGCAAGTTTGAAATGGACTTTGCACATCATTAGATTTTAAATGAACCAGTCCGCCCAAAAAAATATTTACACTGGCATCGGACTTGCAGTACTCGCCACCTTTATCTGGTCGGGTAATTTTATTGTGGCACGGGGTGTCATCAAAGAAATACCTCCGATAAGTCTTAATTTTTATCGCTGGCTTGTTGCTTCTATTATTATTTTTCCTTTTGCATTTAAAAAGTTTAAAGCCGAGTGGAAAGTAGTAAGGAAATCGTGGCACTATCTGTTTTGGATTTCATTGACCGGCATCGCCTTGTTCAACACATTTGTTTATGTTGGGGCTCATTATACTTCGGCTATTAATCTCGCATTAATCGGTACCACTTCCTCTCCTATAATGTCCGTACTCTTTGCCCGCATTTTTTTAAAAGAAAAAGTAGGCTGGATGAAATTTGCCGGCATGGTAATTTGTATCGTAGGTGTACTTTTTCTTTTGGCAAAAGGAGATTTTAAAAATCTGGTGCATTTAAAATTCAGCGAAGGAGATTTATGGGTATTGTTGGCTGCTTTTTGTTTTGCTATCTACAATACAATGGTAAAGAAAAAGCCGGCGGGAATTTCGCCAGTCAATTTCTTATTTGTCATTTTTTCCTTCGGCACCCTGATGGTGCTACCTTTTTTTGTTTGGGAAATGAGTTACTCCACACAAGTAGTATGGAATGGTAAACTTATTGGTTCGATCCTTTATCTCGGAATTGCGGCCTCCGTTGTTTGTTTTCTTATCTGGAATATGGCTATTAGAAAATTAGGCGCAGGCCGTACTGCTTTATTCGGCAATCTTATTCCTGTATTCAGTAGTATAGAAGCAGCACTTATTCTTCATGAAGATTTTACTTGGGTGCATGTAACCAGCATGATAATTGTCTTTATTGGAATAGTATTGGCCAACTGGTCGACTAAATAATTGAAAACCGATTGTTGTAATAAATAAAGCGACATCTTTTACAACAGTCACATTATGAGAGACATGGCGAAATTTGGTCGCTATTGCTAATTTAGAAAACCTTCTTGCAAAATAATAGAAGTATAGCAAAAGAATCTATAAGCCTTCCCTTACCAGTCAATGGCAAACGAAATCTTTCCGCAATCTTAACATTTCATAAATGATGTTCTGTGCAAGTTGCACGGCATTTGCATCGTTAGTAACAGGTGTGAACAACAATGGCTTGCGCCTCAAATCACCAAACTGTAAATTTGTATGAACAACACTTACGTTATGTCTGCAGCACTTGAAGCTAAAAATAGAAACAAAGCCTATATGATTACAGGCGGCTTTGCTGCGTTGGCTATTCTGGTAATGTTTTTACTGAAATGGAAAATTCCAGTACCAGAATTTGTTATTACTGAACCCGGCATTGAGGTAGAATTGAACCTGCCACCGGAACCAGAGCCAGAAAAACTGTCTGATGGCGGAGGCGGCGGTGGCAACCCTGTGCAGGCGGCGGGTATTGCTGGTATTGCACCAGCGGCTACTCCTGTTCCTGGAGAAAATCAGGATGCAAAAGAAATGGAAGAGGATAATGATGCCCCAATATTAGCTAAACCTACTGTGGTAAAGCCCAAGGCAACAGCAATTACTAACACATCTGTTGCCAAAGTAGAACCTAAAGTAATAGAAACACCGGCTCCGCCAAGACCAAAAGCAGTGCTTGGCAAAACAACTACAGGAACCGGCAAAGGCGGCGGGGCAGACGATTATGACAGGGCTGGCGGAAGAGGAACTGGTAGTGGAGTTGGCAATGGCAGCGGAACGGGTGGCGGAAATGGTACTGGTAACGGTGGAGGAAACGGATCTGGCGGCGGAAGTGGCAATGGGCCAAAAGTGACAAGAGGTGACAGAAAAATAGTTCGCTATTATTCTTTTGAAGGCGACCTTGATAAAGCTGTTGTGTATGCCAACATTACCGTTTCTCCGGATGGCATTGGAAAGTTTATAAGTATTGCTAAAGGTTCTTCCAATAGTAACGGTGCATATAAATCAGCTATCATGCAATACCTGCAAAATATAAAGTTTGATAAAGCTGACCATGAGTCTATGCTGACGGTACAGTTTAACTTCAGGGTGAACTAAAGAAATTAAATAAATTTGCTAAGGGCTGTTTTGGTTGAAAACCATGACAGCCCTTTCTTATTTTTGCCCTGCATGAACTATCAACAAACTTTAGATTATTTATTTACCCGCCTGCCCATGTTTAGCCGCATTGGTGCAGCTGCTTACAAAGCAGACCTTACAAACACCATCCGGCTTTGCGATGAGTTAGGAAATCCGCAGCATAGTTTTAAAAGCATACATGTGGCAGGTACTAATGGTAAAGGTTCCACTAGTCACATGTTGGCTGCTATACTACAAACAGCTGGATACAAAACAGGCTTGTACACTTCTCCGCATTTAAAAGACTTCAGGGAACGAATAAAAATAAACGGAGAAATGATTAGTGAAGAATTTGTCATTTCATTTACGGAAAGAATAAACCCGTTGGTTGAGGAAATAGAACCAAGCTTTTTTGAAATTACTGTTGCGATGGCGTTTGAATATTTTGCCAAAGAAAAGGTGGATATAGCTATTATTGAAACCGGGCTTGGTGGAAGATTAGACAGTACCAATATTATAACTCCTGAATTATCTGTTATTACTAATATTGGTTACGACCATATGAATCTGCTGGGTGATAGCTTAGAGAAAATTGCAGTGGAGAAAGCTGGTATTATTAAAGAAGGTATTCCAGTGGTAATTGGAGAAGTACTTACGGAAACAGAAAAAATATTTGTGCAAACAGCAAATAAAAAAAATGCCCCGCTGTCAATCGCCTCGCACAAAAGACAGGTTGTTGACTGGAATTGGGAGAATAATGAACTGGTGGCCGAAGTAGCGGAACAAAATCAAACAGACCATTCAATTTATCATCTTGACCTGCCCGGTGTCTATCAAACAAAAAATTTGCTGACGGTATTAGAAGCATGTTCGCAATTGCAACAAATGGGCTGGAAGATTGATGATAAAATAATTCATCGGGGACTTAAGCAAACAAAAAGACTGACTGGCCTGCATGGTCGTTGGGAAATAATACATACTTCACCAATGGTGGTGCTGGATGTGGCGCATAATGTTGATGGTGTCCGGCAATTAGTACAGCAGGCAGAAGTAACACCACACAATCAGTTGCATATAATAATAGGAATGGTAAAAGATAAGGAGATAGAAAAAATGCTGGCGCTGTTGCCAAAAACCGCCATGTATTATTTTACCAAAGCACAAATACCAAGAGCATTGCCTGAAAACGAATTGATGGAAAAAGCAAGAGATTTACAATTGAAGGGTGATTCTTATCCTGATGTAAATGAAGCTCTTGAGTTTTCAATTCAACATGCACATCCTGATGATTTGATTATTGTTTGCGGCAGTGTATTTCTTGCAGGAGAAGTTAATGCCCCCATCCTACCGAAATAATCGGGAGAGGCTCTAAAGGAGCGTTATGGTAAAGTGCCTAATATTTAAGTTCCCCTAATTTTTCAAGAGCATACAGGATACAACTTACATGCATTGATTGAACAATTTTATTTTCCCTGAGCAATTGCTTTAGTTCATCAATCGTCAATAACACAATTTCTATTTCTTCATTCTCATCTAATGCCTGTTCAGTTATTTTTTTCCCTCCTGTTGCCAAGAACATGTGCAGCAGGTTTGTATTAGTGGAGGGATTGGGTGAGATTTTTCCCAAATATTCATAAGAAGAAAAAGTATAGCCGGTTTCTTCCAACAGCTCCCTCGCAATAGCTTCCTGAAAATTTTTATCAGTATCGTCCACGCAGCCGCCGGGAATTTCAATAATAGTTTCTCCCAACGCATGACGATACTGACGAACCATTACCACTTTACCATCTTCTGTAACAGCCACTGCGCCAACCCAAGTTGAAAATTCATACACATAATAAGGGTCAACAATTTTTCCACCCGGCGTTTCGCAAACTTCCTTACGAACCTTAAACCAACGGTCATTAAATAAATATTCCGAAGAGAGAGTTTTCCATTTCATTGTTACTTGTTGCTGGTTTTTAGTTGCTGGTTTCTTAAAGCAATAATTTCATGGCAAAATCCAATAGTCAGCAACTGGGCAACCAGTACCGGTTATCTTTCACTACCATCCTCTCTGCTCCCTAAGATTTGTGATATGCGCCACATGATGTTTGCCATGCCACGCATACATACCTAACAGATACCATAACCGCATCGTTTTTTTACTACCGGGATGAAAAACCGTTTTATTATTCCATTCATCATCTTTTATATACTTCAATGCTTCATGCCAGCGGGTATGCAAAGCATGTAATAAGGTGATAGAAATATTTACAGGCAATTTTTGTACATCATGCAATTCTGCCCATTGCTTTTCATCATAGGGCTTAATAGTTGGGTTGTCTTCTGTTAATCCTACTTTGAATCGTATATAGGCATTCATGTGACTATCTGCCACATGATGCACTAACTGATGAACGGTCCAGCCACCGTCACGATAAGGAGTTTGCAATTGTGCTTCATCAAGATTAAGAATTGCATTCTCAAGCTGAAGCGGCAGAAATTTAATATCCGCAAGCCATTCAATCTTTTGTTCGATAGAAAATGGCTGGGGCACATATTCGCCTATCGGATAATGGGGATCAATAGCAACTGATGGCATAATTTTATTTTACAATTTCTAATAGTTCTACTTCAAATATTAATGTAGCCCCACCCGGAATATCACTGCCTGCACCTCT
>JANORJ010000400.1:0-5149 GCA_031415255.1 Chitinophagaceae bacterium
CTCCGGCTTTGAAGTAAAATAAGGTATGTTGATATAAGCATACACTTTCCCTTGGTCATCTCTTACCGGTGAATAGATACTGAGGTAAGAAAAATTACCAATCTTTTCTTCCTGTGCATGTTGCACCTGCCTCATCCTGTCGAGATGATAAAAAGCCGTGGGATCTATTTTTTTACTCAGTACACCTTTGGTATAAACATTTGCTTCGGAAGAAACCTGCAAGTCACCTTTCAAGTCATACACATTAACATCTACCCCATGTATATCAGAAACTTCATCCACCAATTTTTGTAACCCTGTATTGGAAACAGAATCATAAATTTTTACCACATCATCAAATGTAATGTGATCTGCCATTTTTTTCTCCATCTCATTCACCATTATTTTCATGGTACGGCTTAGCTTTTCGCTATTGCTTTGTTTATTCCTACTGATAAAAAAAGAAATAGTGGCAGCACCAATAACAAGGAAAGAAAAAATGCTGATAAATATAATAGTACTGTGTACTTGAGAACGAATATTGAGCTGTAACAATCGTCGCAACCCGTTCCAGTTGTATCCTGTTTTCAACAACAGTGTAATTAATTGCACAAAGGCTACAAGGAAAAGAAAGGAACAAAAAATATAAGAAAATAAAGTGATCGTTTCAATGGCAGCTTGCTTTTTTCTCGCTATCACTACTACTTTTTCATTGCCGGCGCTGTACCACAGTTCGTCATAGTCGCCGTTTGTTCTTTGCTGAATTTCCTCTTTTGGAATTTCGTTCGTCGTAAGCCAAATAGGAAAAGGATAGTTACCGGGTGGTGATACTAATCGCAGACTATCATACACGGCATTGGAATAAATTGGTGAGTTCTCCGGATCTGTTTCTTTAAACTGACGAAACAATTCTGGGAATAAAGCATCCCGGCTGTAGTTTTTTAAATTAGATACAATAAAAAAAGAGCCTAGTATTTTATTATTAGTCAGGTCTGTTACATCTCTGCGAGTGATGTAATTAAATTTATCAAAGGATGTTTCATAATAATACAATCCTACTGTTTCTGTTCTTTTTGATTGAACTGTAAGAATAGTATTTAGTGATTCATACGGCAATGGATCTTCATTATACAATGGCTTTCCTACCGAATCATACACATACAACCGGGTATCATACTTATTTAAATAGCCGCTGTAGCTATCTGTAATAATGCTGTCACGAAATGGTTTATTTTTTTCTGCATCAGCAAATCGATAAAAATTATCGCTAAGAAAATCATTGTCAAGATACCTGATGGCAATACTCATTAGTCGCTCACTCGATGGGTCTGTCTGCACCGCCAGTTTTTCAGCAATCAATTTTCGCCGTTCCCACTCCACTTTCCTATTTTGAGAAAACATTATAGCGGTGATGGAAACAGAGAAAACAAATATCCAGGAAAGTATGCCTGCAATATTGATACGGATACGATTAAATATCACTCCTTTCCTGTTTACTAACCAAGTGTAGGCAAGCAGCCAGATTAATATCGGCAAATAAAATAACACTTCAGGATTGCCTGACCGGGTAGTTAAATAAACTAACCCAGCAAAACCAATGGCAAAGTAGATAAGAAAATTTCTGCCGGCGAATAACGGGAATACCAACCGGAATAATAGCTGGGAAAAATAATAATACGATAAAGAAAGACAAGCCAGCACAAAGAAACCGGCTACAGTATATCGGTTGAGGCTGAAAAAATTTGTTACATCAAAAGATATTTTTGAATCTGCCACTAAGCTGCGAATAACAGTGGCTAAAACAAAAGTTGAAAATATTAAAAGACATAAAGCAAAAATGCCGGCAACCCATCTTTGTCTGTTAGAAAAATTTTCTGTAGGATTATCAATATACCGCAGCCGTGACCATGCAAATAAAACTACCCAGCAAAAAAGGATGGAATTAATTAATAAATCGCCCAGCGACCGTTGTATCGCATTGGAACCATATATAAGCGGACTAAACAATTCAAACTGCCGCAGATTTAGAATAGAAGGAAAATAATAAGTAGTGAGCCGTAAAATCAGCAGGATGATTGTCAATAACCCTATGGCTTTCCATGTTCTATTATTTCTTGCCACCGACTCTACCAGCAGGTGAATAAAAAGAAACAACACCAATATACCGCCAAACCGTAATAAAATGGTTCGCTTGTCATTATAGGCAACCGCCACCGCTATCTTCTTGGTTAAATAGAAAAGTGTTTTACCAGATGCTGTTTTTACCGGAAAGTCTGTAACCGTTTCACTTATTCTTACTCTTTTGTCGGCTGAACTACTATAGAAAAATTTTTGTGGCAGATAATCTGTGGTAATAAAAAAATCTGACCGTACTGGCACCATGGCAAACGACAACAATTTGCCGGGTCTGTTAACAGCCGGCAATGTTTTTTTAATAATATAATACCAGCCGTTAGGTTCTTTTGAAAAATATTCTCCATCTTCTGCGGTCAGCATATTAGAAGGTGGCACAACTAATTGGTCGTTCCAAAAACGCATTTCTGCACTGCCAAATTCGTCAACGGAATAAATAAAAATGCCATATTTTTTTGCAGCCAGATGGGTGAATTCATTTAATGTTTCTCCTTGGCCAAGTAAGCGGTTAATTGTTGAAGTGTCGCTACAGAAAGTTGTAAAGTCATCGTGTTGTTTATTGATATATTTCTCCGCCAGATTTACTTCCTCTGCCACCGACGAACGGTTGATGTAAAGTTTATTAAAAACAAAAGAGAGGAAAAAAAGCAAGATTGCCAGTACAAGAAAACTGTACTTACTTAATAAGATATTTTTTACTGGTGGCTTCACTATTGTGGCCGCTGTTGTTTAATAATGTTCCAGAGGGCATCCATTTCCTGCAGGGTCATGTCATTAAGATTTTTTCCGCTTTGCATGGCTTGTTGTTCCATCTGTGTAAATCGGTGGATGAATTTTTTGTTTGTCTTTTCCAATGCATTTTCAGCATCTACCTGCAAAAACCGTGCATAATTGATTAATGAGAACACCACATCACCAAACTCTTCTTCAACTTCTGCCTGAAGTTTTAGTTTGTTGCCGCCAGATGGTTGCTGATTGTTGGTTGCCAACTGCAAATTGCTGACTGCTGACTGTAATTCCTGTAACTCTTCTTCTACCTTTTCCCAAACCTGTTCTTTATTATCCCACTCAAAGCCTACTTGTTTAGCTTTTTCCTGTAGCCGCATTGCTTTTACGGTGGCTGGTAATGATTTTGGCACTCCTTCAATAACAGATTTCTTTCCTTCCTTCAGTTTCAGTTTTTCCCAATTTCTTTTCACATCATCGGCATCATTCACTTTTACAACTTGTCCCGCATTGACGGGGTCGCCATATATATGCGGATGCCGGGAAATCAGCTTTTCACAAATTCCATTTATCACTTCATCCAGTTCAAACTGCTTTTGTTCGCTGCCAATTTTTGCATAGAAAATAATATGCAGCAACATATCACCCAATTCCTCTTTAATACCTTTCCAGTCTTCTTCTGTTATGGCATCGGCTAGTTCATATGTTTCCTCAATCGTCATTTGCCGGAGCGATTGAATAGTTTGTTTTTTATCCCAGGGGCATTTTTCCCTGAGTTCGTCCATAATTGTAACTAAGCGTAAAAAAGCAGTATCGTTTTTAGTATTCATAATTATTCATGCTTAAATAGTAGCTGCGGAAAATATCAGAAAACCTGCGAATAATATCACCATCATTACCAATGACAAAAGAGACACCAGTAAAAATTTAACAAACGTCTTCCCCCAACCTTGCTTATAGAAATTGTGCATAGCGATGTACAGGTAAACAACCAATCCTAAAAAAATAAAACCCTGAAGGGTATCCAGAAAATTCCAACCAGTTAAATCCTGCAATTTGTCGAGGCCAAAAATAAACAGTAACACAATAAAAGAAAAAACATAGAGATGAATGGTGAACACCCCATGATCAGCAAAGTAAAATTGCTTTCGTCGTATATAAACCAACCTTAGAATTAATGCAAATAGTGGTAATGAAATAAAAAGAAGATAAGGCATACGGTGAAAAAATCCTTCGAATAATTTAGTAATAGCCTCATTGGGCCGCCCCTTATATTTATTGTTTATCTGGATACCCTTTTTTGTGATAAGCCGTAACAACCATCCATCTTTTTTTGAAGAGGCTAATGCTTTCTGTATAGAATCATACTCAGCAAAGTTTTTGTATGTTTTTTCTCCAAAGCCGATCCTGAGACCTTCTTTTGATTCTGTTTCCAGCGTATCAGCGGCTGGAAAAGGCCGGGTAGTATCTTTTAACAAAAGAATTCTATCCTGCAAAAATTTGTTGGAGCTGTCTTTTTTTAACTTGTTTTGCAATGAAAGAATATAATCTGCTCTTTGTTTAGCATTTAAAGAAGCTTCTTCATCTAAATTAACCGCATCAGAAGGTTTAAACAAACTAAAAAAAAGTAAAAAGAAAATGGCGGATGAAAACACATACATTTTAATCGGATGCAAGTAACTGGCTCGCCGGCCAATCATATATTCTTTTGATAAAAATCCAGGTTTTAAAATAAGATGATGAATTGTGCCAAAAAAATTACTGTCAAAATGGGTGATGTCGTAAAAGAAATGGGTGACAATGTGCCAGAAAGTTTCCTTGGGCACCACATTTTCTTGGCCGCAGTGCTGGCAATATCTGCCCTGTACAACCGTTCCGCAGTTCAAACAGTCTTTCTCTTTTCGCTGAGGTATATGAGACACCGTAATTTTTTCTTAAAAATAAGTACAAAAACATACAAGAACCCTTTCTTTTTCGTTACTGAACAATTAAGGTAACTTTGAGCAGCAAAAGCAATATCACCAGTATGAAAGCCATTTTACTACCCTTTGTTTTATTTTTTTCTATTACCGTTCAGGCGCAGTATTATTACAACGATATTATTGGCACTCTGGAAACTAACCGGCAGATGAAAACATATCTTGCCAATAAAGTAAGATCCATTTCTGCTACCGGCTATGACCAACGTGGCGCAAAAACTAGTGATTTTTCGGAATACCAGGAAGTAAAAGAAAATGGAACATTATTAAAAAACTCTTCTTTTAATAACTTAAACAAAACGGTTCTCTATTCAAAGTTTGACGCACAGGGA
>JANORJ010000401.1:0-2361 GCA_031415255.1 Chitinophagaceae bacterium
GCCACGAAATCACACTAATTAACACGAAAAAATACAAAGAAGAGTTTTGTGTGTTTTCGTGTCATTTCGTGGCTACTCTTTTATTTTATTTATAAAATCTTCAAATGCCTGCCCCGGCTGTTCCTCCTTCATAAAATTCTCGCCAATCAAAAATCCTTTGAATCCGGCATCCCGCAAAGTTACGATAGACTCCACGCTGCTGATACCACTTTCGGCAATAGCCGGTTTACCAGCCGGTATTTTATCTATCAGTTGCAGCGAGGTATTAATATCCACTTCAAACGTCTTCAGGTTGCGGTTGTTCACTCCCACCATACTTACTTCATCACAACAATGACCTAGTTCTTCTTCATTATGCACTTCTAATATTGATTCAAGACCAATACTATTGGCATAGGCGGCAAATTCTTTTACTTCTGCTGGGGTCAAACAAGCTGCAATCAGCAAAATTACATCTGCCCCAAATGCTTTGGCTTCGGCTATCTGCCATTTATCAATAATAAAATCTTTGCGCAGCACCGGAATATCCGTCACTACTTTTGTTTGTATCAAATCATCTAAATCACCGCCAAAAAATTCACCGTCTGTTAATACAGAAATACCAGCAGCATGTTTATTATACGAAACTACTACCGGTTCCACTTCCAGTTCTTTGGTTTTAAACCAACCCTTGCTCGGACTTTTTCTTTTAAACTCAGCAATGATGCCGGTGCTTCCGGGCAGCAACAAATGTTTTACCAACGAACGGTTCGCTATCTGCCAGAAAAAACCATCTTTTTCAAACCTTTCGATACTGCTCATCGGTTTGAATTTTTCTACTTCCTTTCTTTTTGCTGCTACTATTGTTTCTAAAATATCCATCTTATCAATTTCGAATTAATAATGAATCCACAAACATTTTGGGTCTTGTCATGCCGAAGAACGAGGCATCTCAAAGACTTCGAATGGTCACTGATTATAGTCTCTGAGATTTCTCCGCAGCTTGTGCTGACGAAGGAAGCATCGAAATGACAAGACTCTGACAGTTCGATAACTCTGAGCTAAAGCAATATCAAGCTATTGCAACCCCACTAATTTAACTAAACACTCATTCGCCTTTCCACTTTCCAAACTTTCTACCGCTGCATTATACGCTTCATCATATGTTTTAAAATTCCCAGTGCAATGTAATGCCATGGCAGCATTGGCAAGCACCACCGCATTTTGTGCCCATGTTCCCTCACCTTTTAAAATAGTGGTGAAAATTTTTGCGGCTTCCTCCACACTGTTACCACCACCTATATCTTCTGCCGATACCATTCTTTTGCCCAATTGTTCCGGCGTCATTACTCTTTCGCCTTCATTCGTTATTACTTTTGTATCATTTGTAAGCGATATTTCATCATACCCATCTAAACTATGAATAATAGTAAAAGCTTTTTCTGTTTGCTGCAATAAATAATTATAAATTCTCGCCATCTCCAAACTATACACCCCAACCAATTGATATTTTGGATGAGCCGGATTCGCCATAGGCCCCAGCATATTAAAAAAGGTCCGCATCGCCAGATTCTTTCTTATGGGCCCAACCGTTTTCAACGCCGGATGAAATAAGGGAGCATGCAAAAAACAGATATTCGCTGCTTCAATTTCTTTTTTTAGTTTACTATTATCATTACTGAATTTGTATCCTAACTGTTCCATCACATTTGATGAACCACTGATGGATGATGCACCATAGTTACCATGCTTCGCTACTTTTTGTCCGGTACCTGCAACGATGAAACAAGCCAGCGTAGAAATATTGAAGGTGTTCTTTCCATCACCGCCAGTACCAACAATGTCTATTGCATCGTACTCATTCAAATCTGCCTTCACACATAGCTCTAACAATGCATCTCTGAAACCCTGTAGTTCTTCAATGGTAATGCTGCGCATTAGGTACACCGTCATAAAAGCCGTTACTTCATGTTCGTTGTAAATGCCTTTACCGATGTTCACCAGCACTTCTTTCGCTGCTTCTCTTGTCAGCGTTTTGTGTTCGAATAAATATTGTAAAATCTTTTTCATGCCTAAATTTAATTTTACCGCTGAGACGCAAAGGCGCAGAGAAAGAACTCTGCGTCTCCCCGCCTCTGCGGTTAGTCTCTTAACCAGTTCCGTAAAATATCTTCTCCCATCGGTGTTAATATACTTTCGGGATGAAACTGCACTCCCTGCACATCATACTTTTTATGTTGTAATGCCATGATGTAATTGTTTTCATCTCTTGCTGTTACTTCCAACTCCGCAGGAAAATTTTCTTCTGCAATTATCCAGCTATGATAACGACCCACTTCTAATGTTTCTGACAATCCTTCAAACAAAGCCGGTTTTTTAGTC
>JANORJ010000402.1:0-2110 GCA_031415255.1 Chitinophagaceae bacterium
CACCCCAATGTCCACCAACAGCAACATTTAATAGCAAATGAAATTGTTTATCAAAAGGCCATGCGGCACTTCCGGTATGTTCATTTTTAAATTCATGATATTTAACATTGTCAATTAAAAAAATAATTGAATTTGCCGTCCATTCGATGGCATACAAATGAAATGCTTTTGACAAAGTACTTAGGCTTATTCCTTTCGTTTTTTGAGTTCCCCTCATGCCATTATAATCACCCGTATGTATACTTCCGAAAACTGAATCTGGCATGTATCCAACATGTTCCATAATGTCAATTTCGCCGCTGTTGGGCCACCCGCCATATTCCCAGTTGGTTGGTAACATCCAGATGGCCGGCCATATACCTCTACCAAATGGAAGTTTGGCTCTTACTTCAATGCGACCATATTTCCAGTCACCCTTTAATTTAGAAACTAACCTGGCAGATGTATAATTGGCGTCAGCAAATTTTTCTTTATGGACTTCAATTATTAATTTTCCTTTTACAATTCTTGCATTTTCTTTTCTGTTGTGGGTATAAAATTGTAATTCATTATTACCCCACCCACAAATATCAGGACATCCCCTGCCTTTATCATAACTCCACTTTGTGCTATCTGGCAATCCGGGTTTATTAAATTCATCTTTCCATACAAGGTTTGTAAAATTGCTCTGAGCATTTGCTTTAAAAAGTACCAACAATTGCAAAACGAAGACGAAAACAAAACATTTTTTTATGAATTCCATATTGTTCTATTGAAAGTATTGATAAGTGGTGTTAAAGGGGCTGTGCAAATTTTTAAACTTTGTAAAATTGTTCTTCAGTAAGAATAGGCCATATTTTTTTATCTGAACTAAATATCAAATGTATTAAATTGAAAGAACAATTAAAACTGATATTTTAAAATGGAGCTATCTATTTAGATAGCTCCATTTTAAAATCATTTATATATTTATTTAATAATGACCACTCTTTCAGAACTTATATTTTGTCCTTCATTGTCTAATAAATGAACAATATAAGTACCAGGGCCTTTGTTTCCGAGATCAACAGGTATAGAAGTATATGCTCCGAATATTACATAACTACCTTTAAACACCATCGAACCTTTCGCATCATAGATAATCAGGGTTCTTGGCTTAAGATTATTAACATCACTAAAAAACCTTACTTGAAACTGTCCCGTTGATGGATTTGGATAAATAAATAATTTACTATTGCTTTCACCAGAAATAGTAACAGCGTTTGATATATTCTCACAACCTGCGGCACTTGTAACTTTCAACGTATAGGTTCCAAGTCCATCAATATTTACATTTACTGAATTTCCTGTTTGTCCCGCTAGCAATATTCCGTTTTTATACCAAGCAAGAGTTCCAGTTGCACCAGTCGATGTAATCGTTGTAGTCTGTCCGGGATATAGTTTGGAAGAAGATGCTGCAATAACCGGTACTGCAGGAAGTGCATTAACCGTTACTGTGATTGCAGATCTTGGGCTTTCGCAACCAACATCATTGGTTTGGCTTACATAGTACAATTTGTTGCCAACTATGTTTGTTGTCGGAACCGGAGCATTGATGCTGGCGTTTCCACCTACTGCTGCGGCATACCAGTTCAAACTATTTCCAGTGTTTGCAGTAGCAACTAATAGTTGTGATGCTGCATTATGGCAATAGAAAACTGGAGATAATACAGAAGGAGCAACAGGAGATGCTTTAACAATTACTGCAATTAAAGCCCTTGGTCCTTCTACTAACTGGGGGTTTACCTGACTTACATAATAATTAGTAGTTCCTACAGTTGCTGTTGATGGTATTGGAGCTGTTGCGTTACCTGTTCCTCCTGTAGGAACTGTGTACCACTTCAATGTATTTCCGCTGATTGCTGTTGCAATCAAACTTACTGCTATTGAATTTTGACAATAGTTAACTGGCGAAACAACTGTTGGAGCTGGGGGAGCAGGAGGTAATGGCGCAGCACCAAACTTCATATCATCAAAATAATAAATTCTTTCACCGGCAGTAGCACCTGTTACACCAAAGTTGAAGAAGATAGATGCTTTATTATACGCAAATGCAAGGTTTAATGCTGCGGTACCAGCTGCGGGGTTGGCA
>JANORJ010000403.1:0-3367 GCA_031415255.1 Chitinophagaceae bacterium
TTGAATACGGCTTTTTATCATATGGAGGAACATATGCTACTAATAAGCGTTGGTTTACCAGCAATCGCACTGTGATATACGATACTGATGGCACCCCGTTTGTCTTTAATGATTATGACCCAGCCCAAACAGTTATACAAATGAGTAGTAGTAATTTACCCATCTCTGCCACCTATTATGACTTGATTTCTGAAACTGAGCTAACTATTACTTTGGGCTATGAAAACTGTGGCAGCGACAACGGTAATGTTCAAAAAAAATCAGGGACTGTTGCACCATCTACTACATCCGGCAAAAGCAGGATAAACCCAATGATGTTATTGAGGCCCAACCCGACTAAATCAATGAAAGAGCAGTTAAAGGAATTCAGGCAACAATTGAGAAGCAAGGAAAAATAGAGTTAAGCCTACTACTAGCTATTAAACTTGTGAATTGTCCTTAAATTGATTGACATATTTTAAACAGTCCCGGTTACTTCTGGTAGCCGGGATTTTTGCTTGATATACCTGTTCGAAGTTTTCATTTTTAATGACAGATTTGGTCTTTATTATTTTATTATAGTATTGCTTACATCAGCCCATATTATGAAACACTTTCTGTACATCTTCATCCTGTTCTAATTTATCAATCAGCTTGCTTATATCAGCTGCTTGTTCATCATTAACAGGAACTGTAGTGGATGGTATCCATTCTAATTCTGCAGTAATAGGAATGATGCCTTTATCTTCCAATGCTTTTTGCATATTGCCAAAATCGGTAAAGCCGCAACGAACAACTAATATGTCTTCTCCGTTTTCACCGGTGCCTTCGCCCAATTCTTCCAATCCAAAATCAATCAATTCAAGTTCCATTTCTTCTGCATTCAATCCTTCGGGTTTCAATTTAAACACTCCCATTTTTTTAAACTGAAAAGACACACTTCCGCTGTTACCTAATGCGCCATGCCCTTTGGTAAAGCAGGATTTTACATTCGCTACAGTTCTTACATGATTGTCGGTAGCAGTTTCTACTAATACCGCTACACCATGTGGGGCATACCCTTCATAAAGGATCTCATCGTAGTTAACTAATTCTTTGCCCTGTGCCCTTTTAATGGCAGCTTCTACACGGTCTTTCGGCATACCCACACTGCGGGCATTCTGAAAGCAACGACGAAGAGCTGCATTGTCTTTTGGTTCGGGGCCGCCAGCTTTTACGGCAATAATAATTTCCTTACCGATACGGGTAAAGTTCTTTGCCATTTTATCCCAGCGGGCAAACATCGAGGATTTGCGTACTTCAAAAATTCTTCCCATGCTGTTTTATTTGCGAGGCGGCATAAGCCAACCAAATTTTTTAATAATTACGGGCCGCCGAAGCAATCCCCTTTTTATCATGCTAAATTCTATACTTAGCAGGGCTGCAAATTTAAGGTAATGACCTTAAATGAAAAACCGTCCCGCCTTAGGCGGGACGGTTTAACCAAAAAATTATCTGATAAATCAGGCTTTATCTTCAGCTCTGCCCAACTTGCTGGCATACAAGCCGGCATGAACTACAGCAAAACCAAGAGATATATAAAGCAAGGTTTTATCAGCATCAAACCCAACGGTATTTTGGTGCAGGAAACCAACAATTGCTAGTAATACTGCCAAAACAATACCGGTAATACGGGCCATCTTCATTCCTTTTCTTTTATCAGTTCCGTTACCAAGATGACTGTTTTTAACACCATACACCAAATAAATATCAAGGCCAATCAGCATCCATACCAATAAGCGAATCCATGTATCCATTGGTAAGAACACCATCATAAATAAACAAACAAAAATTCCCAAAATTGGAACTAACGGAACCATTGGTGTTTTAAATGCTCTTGGCAAATCTGGCATTTTCTTACGCATTACCCATACACCCACACATACAAGGATGAAGGCAAACAAGGTGCCGATACTGGTCATTTCTCCCACCACTCTTGCTGGTACAAACGCAGCAAAAGCACTTACAAATAGCATGAACAGAAAATTATTTTTAGCTGGTGTTTGTGTCTTCGGATTTACAGCCGAGAAAATTTTTGGTATCAAACCATCTTTACTCATACTAAAGAATACACGGCTTTGTCCCATCAGCATTACTAATATTACAGACGCATAACCAAAAAGAATAGCGACAACAATGGCACGGTTCAGCCAGGGATAATCCGGTTTGATAACGCCTGCAGCATCGGCAGTACCCATATGGTCAATAGCTACTGCAACTGGTGCAATACCATCTTTGCCGGCAAAAGTTGTGTAACTGGTAACACCTGTCATCACATGTGCAAACAGAATATATAAAACAGTACAAATAAGTAATGAACCTAAAATTCCTATTGGCATATCCTTTTTCGGATTTTTGGCTTCTTGTGCAGCCGTACTTACAGCATCAAAGCCGATATAGGCAAAGAATACGATGGCGGCAGCTCGAATTATACCACTAAATCCAAAGTCACCAAAGTTGCCGGTATTATCAGGAATGTACGGCGTATAGTTGTCGTTATTAATATATTGCCAGCCAAGAATGATGAAGGTAAGTACTACAGCTATTTTTATTACCACGATGATACTGTTTACAAAAGCACTTTCTTTTGTACCTTTTATTAATAGTAAACTCATCAATACAATAATAAATACAGCAGGCAGGTTAATAATACCACCATCCCAAGGGCCAGCTATCAATTCTGAAGGCAATGTTATTCCAAACCCATCCAGAAACTTGACGAGATAGCGGCTCCAACTAATACCTACAGTGGCTGCACCTACGGCATATTCAAGTACTAAGTCCCAACCAATAATCCAGGCCATAAACTCACCCATGGTAGCATACGAATAAGTATATGCACTACCGGCAACAGGAATCATAGAGGCAAATTCTGCATAACAAAGACCGGCAAAGAGACAGCCCAAACCCGCCACTACAAATGAAATAGTAATAGCAGGACCTGCATGATTAGCAGCAGCCATACCAGTAATAGAAAACAAACCTGCACCAATGATGGCACCGATACCTAAGGCAATCAAACCTCTTGAACCAAGGGTTCTTTTCAGTGTATGTGTTCCGGTTTCTGATGCTTCGTTCATTAAAGCATCCATCGGTTTTCTGACAAATAAACTCATATGTTGGTTTTAATTAAGTGACTAAGTTAAGGAGAACAAATTAAGTTTTATTCTTTTACAGTTTTCTGTCTTGATACGGCAATATAATACAAAGGAATGCCCGCCAAAACGATTATTAATCCCGGCCAGGTAAACTCTGGCTTGTAAATTATTAATAATATACAAAATGCCAGCCCCATTATTATATAGATGATAGGCAGCACCGGATAGCCAAATGCTTTGTAAGGCCGTTC
>JANORJ010000404.1:0-1536 GCA_031415255.1 Chitinophagaceae bacterium
TACACCAGGAACGAGATAAAAATGATGGGGAGTTAATTTCCTGATATTAACAAATGAATCGGCTTGTGTTGCTCCGACAACAAACATTAAATTATCAGGATTACCCCAGGTAGAAACGGTTTGTAATACTTTTTCATACAATAACCCATTAGCAGTTTGTTGCAATTCAAAATCATTTGCCCCTTTATTAGAAGTTAATCCTAACACAATAGCCCATTTACCTTCGTACTGTAAAAAAGGTTTTACACTATCCTCTCCCATGTACGGCGCAACAGTTACTGAATCAAATGGCAGTGCTTCAAAAAATGCTTTGGCATATTGGTCAGATGTGTTACCAATGTCACCTCTTTTTGCGTCAGCAATTTTGAAATGTTCATCGCCGATGTAATGAACTGTTTTTTCCATGGCTTCCCAACCTTTTACACCCAATGCTTCATAAAAAGCGGTATTGATTTTATAACTGACGCACAAATCTTTTGTTGCATCAATAATGGCTTTGTTGAAAGCAAAAATTGGGTCTGGGTTTGCTAAAAGGTGTTTGGGAATTTTAGTAATGTCGGTATCCAAACCAACACTGAGGTAAGATTGCTTTTTTATGATTTGGTCAATGAGTTGCTGGCGGGTCATGGTGCAAAAATACAGTTTGAGGTTTGAAGTTTAATGTTTGATGTTATGCTTCAATTCTGTATTCGTTGAATGATTTGTTGATGCAATTCAGGATTATCCCAGAGTTCTCCAATATTATCTGATTTCATTACTTCCTGCATGATTGCTTCTTGTAGTTGCCCTCTTTGCAAGGCTTCGCTATACCGGATATGAGGGCTGAAAGTAACTTGAGAATAAGCTGGAATCCATTTGTCAGGATATTTTTCATGCAGCCTCGCTTCTATCTTTTTTTGTAGTAAGAATTTTGGGTCGGCTGTTCTATCCCGCATTTCGGTAAAGTTATTTACAGCGAGGTCAGCAATCGCATCTGCATCAGGTTTACGCAGTGTTTGATATTCTTTCAAGATAGCTTTCCAATCGTCACCATTCTTTTCAATTAGTTCATCCAATATTCTACAATCTTCAAAACCGCAGTTCATTCCTTGCCCAAAAAAGGGAACGATTGCATGGGCTGCATCGCCTATCAACGCAAATTTATCCTCTCGTATCCAGGGAAAACATTTAATTGTAACCAATGATGAAGTAGGATTATTGAAAAACTCTTTTATATAGTCCGGCATCAATGGTACAGCATCGGGAAATGTTTTCTCAAAAAATGCTTTTACTTTTTCTCCTGTATCCAATTTAGAGAAAGAAGCTTCTCCCTCAAATGGGAAGAATAATGTACAGGTGAAACTTTTATCCAGGTTAGGCAAAGCAATCAGCATATAATCTTTGCGAGGCCAGATATGTAAAGCATTTACTTCCATAGCAAACTCACCAGAAGCAGTTGGAGGAATTGTCAATTCCTTATACCCGCAATCAATATAGTATTGCTGATAATCAAATTTATCATGCTTTAGCTGGTGCTGCATCCTTGCTGCTGAAAAA